>JANXLO010000130.1 GCA_025355115.1 Chthonomonadaceae bacterium | reverse complement strand
GGTCTGGTTAGTGCATCCACGCTGCTGCCGATCAACTGGAGTGCTGCCGCCCCACGTATTAAGGATCTCTCGCCCAATCCAGCTAGAATCGGCGATGCGCTGATCCTGAGCGGCGCGAACTTGAAGGAGGGCAGCGTTCTGGTGAATGGCAAGACTGCCCCGACGCAATCGATCGGCGCGAATTCGCTCTCGGTCACGTTGCCCGAAGGTGTGCTCGTCCCGACACGTTATAACGTAGTCTGGGAGAGGGGAACTGGCGCGGATCGGGTCCGTACCTGGCCCATTACGCTTTCTGTCGTCATTCCTCAGGCGCAGTTGCCGCATCTGATTTCCGCCGAGTTTAGCCCGAGGACGCTGAAAGTCGGTGAATTGCTGAAGGTGACGATGACCGTCCGCAACAATCTTCCGGCTCCCGCGCCGCTGACAACCAAACCTGCGCAGCCCTTCACCTACGACGAGACGCAGGCGAGCTCGGAGATGGGGTTTGGGGAGACGTTCGGCAAGCTGCATCTGCGAGTGTCCACAGATTTTGAGGTTGGGGGACACAATCCCGGCTCCTGGCCCTGGCTGTTCGGCTTCGACACGCCGACGCTCGCACCTGGGGAGACGGCAACGGTCGTCGGCTATATACGGGTTCAGACCCCGGGAGTCCATGAGTTCCGCATCGGCCTGGTCGCCGGTGGTTTCCGCTTCATAGACGACAACGCCTATCGCACCAAAATTACCGTTGAGCCCAAATGACGATAGATCTACTACAGAAGAATACCGAGCCCGTTCTCCTGCCGGTCACTTATCTTCCGCAGGGCCAGACGCTCTACGCCGCGCCGGGGGAGACTCTGCTGGACGCGGCTCTCCAGAACGGCATCGACCTCCCCCACGAATGCGGCGGCAACTGCGCCTGTACCACCTGCCATGTGCATATTTTGCAAGGCACCGAGTCGGTCTCCCCTCCCGAAGAGGTGGAGATCGACCGCCTCTCCTCCGCTGAAAACCTCCAGCTCGACTCGCGTCTCGCCTGCCAGGCCATCATCCAATCAGGTGCGGCGATACTGCTGCGCATCGACAGTCCCCCTGTCTGAACGGTAAACAGTGCTGTCGGCGTCCGTGTGGCGACGTATCTTGCCGCGCAATAGGCGCAGTGGGTCGGCCAGAGTGACTTCGTTTCTGTCCTTGTGCAGCACCTCGGTAGGCGATTGACGTTGTCGAAGGTCGTCGCGCCCGTACTGCCATTTCCGTCTGTTGCCCGATGAAGTCGTAAGTCAGTGAGATTCCCGTACCGAGCGTAAAGTGCCAAGTGCATAGTCATATTATCCGAATCGCTGAAGTAACACTTTTCATTTCGGCGAAGTTGACATTGGTTCTTGCACGCCGGCACTTAGAGCGGCTGATGGGATATTCGAACCGCTTCAACGAAGCCGTGGCTAACATAGACGCGCAGCTTCACATGCGTCCGGCCTGCATGCTCCCCGGGAGCTCTTAGAGCATGATGATTCCCGCTTGCTTTATCACATCGCCGAGGTCTCAGTGCAAACCCTCCGCCATGTCTAGCAGATGCCGCTGCATTTGATATATTCAGCTTGAGGTCGAATTGCCTCCAACCGAGACGTGTGCGAATTAAATCAGGGCAATTCGACCTCAAGCTGGTCACGACATACCTTTGCATTCTTGTGAACGGGCGGACAATTGCGTCGAAACAATCTCCGGTCGCTTCGAAGTACATTGTGAGCTCAGGCTACCGTCGCCGTCAACGCCAGATCGGAATGTATGCCTACTGGAAGGAGAACTGTTATGCCGGAGGCGATCTCTTTTGATGAAATTCCGCCCCTATTCGGGTTGTCGATAGAGGCGCCCGAGGTTGCGATGTTTCTAGCTCGCCATCGGGACCATCGGGTTACAAAACCGAGCGACGGTGATCAGTATGTGATTTTCAAGTCTCTTGGTTTCGACTTGTTATTTCGACAGCCCCCCGCTACGCCGGAGCGCAGGAGTCCGCACTCCCGTGTGTTGCGGTCTGTCTTTCTGTATCGTGAGGGACAGGACAGGCATGCTGCGTTTGCTCAGCCGCCTTTCGGGATCACTTTCGTCGATACTCGCGCCGATTTGATCGCGAGACTGGGACAGCCCTATCGCTCCTCCGACTTAGATGTAGAGGGTAATCCGGGTTGGGAGAAGTGGCGCATCGCTGATTTGACGCTCCATACCATGTATGACCGCGTAACGATGACATCCAAGGTATTTGCCATCGGTAGGGGATGCGACGCGCCAGATCTGCTTTAGAGCCTATCCCAATAGAAGGGCTTTAGCATCATGGCAAAGTGCCAATTGGGATAGGCTCTAACGCATTAACATTGTCTGGCATGTGCGCTCAGGTGCGAACCCCTCCCACCTCGGCTTCCATATCACAGGCTTCGCCGCACTACTCTGTCCCTGTTGTCTTGATGCGTCGTTCCGCCAAAAGCGGAAGGCTCCTTATAATGGCTCTAAGAATTCGGACACGGAAACAGGCCGAAATAAGTTAGACTGAAGATGCCATGAGAAAACGACACACACCTGAATTCAAAGCCAAGATCGTCCTCGAAACTCTGCGCGAAGAGAAACCGATCAACCAGATCGCCTCCGAGAACGAAGTCCATCCCAATATGGTCAGCGCCTGGAAGTCCAACGCCCTCAAAGCGTTGCCCACTCTCTTCGAGCGCGAGAACAAAGAGCAGGCCGACAAAGAAGCCCACGAGAAACAACTCGAAGTACTCTATGCCCAGATCGGCAAACTCACCACGCAAGTGACGTGGTTGAAAAAAAAATCTGGCCTCAATCCAGACTAGCGAGCAGCGGCTGGGGCTGATCGAACGCGACGGATCGCTCAGCCTCAAAGAGCAAGCGGACTTGTTGTCCTTGAGCCGCTCTACTCTTTACTATACGCCTCGACTGCCTTCCTCACGGGAAGTGGCGATCAAGCATCGGATCGATGTCCTGTTCACGGAGTTCCCGTTTTATGGAGCGCGCCGTCTCCGCCATTTCTTGGAGCAAGACGGATTTGAGATCGGACGCAACACCGTGCGGGCGTACATGCGGGAGATGGGGCTGGAAGCGATCTATCCCAAGCCCAATCTCTCCAAGCCCGCGCCCGAGCACCGGATCTATCCGTATTTGCTGCGCGGAGTGAGCAGTGCGTATGTCAAGCACATCTGGGGTATCGACATCACTTACATTCGGCTTCAAAAAGGCTGGCTGTATCTGGTGGCGATCCTGGACTGGCACTCACGCTATGTGGTGAGTTGGGAAATCGACCAGACTTTAGAAATCCCTTTTGTGCTGGCGTGCGTGGATCGCGCGCTTTCGGGGGCAGCGCCTGCCTTCTTTAATAGCGACCAGGGCAGCCACTTCACGAGCCCGCAGTATCTGCAACGGCTGCTTGCCAGAAATATCGACATCAGCATGGACGGTCGAGGGCGAGCGCTGGACAACATCTTTACGGAGCGCTTCTGGCGCAGCGTCAAATACGAGGAGGTGTATCTGAAGGATTACGCCACTCCCAAGGAGGCTCGCCAGAGCCTGACGCGCTATCTGGATTTCTACAATCAGACGCGTCCGCATCAGTCCCTGGGTTACAAAACGCCAGCCCAGGTCTATTTCGAAAAGGCGTAAAACGACCAGTCAGAAAGGAACGGGATCTAACTTAAAAATAGTCCCTTCTGTGTCTTGACAAATGGGGCCACTATAGATATTATCGAGAGCGCAACGCGCCCTGGAGGTGATGACTTGGGCCTGGGTAAACCTCGATGAATCGGTCGAAATCGTGTAGCCAAGACGTTTCGGCACCACCTCGATTTAAAGAAACTGACACCTCTCAGGTATAGTGTATCGTCTCCATGCTTGGTGTCGAATGGGTGAATAACCCACGTATTTATATTTTTTGGGAGTGGGAGCTATACCCTAACGTAGGTATGCCGTGAAATCTATCTCTGTCGACGACTGCTCAACAGATGATCGTATGGGCGTTAACAATCATGGCGAGTGCGGAGGTAAAATGTTATTACAATCTCATCAGGTGTTCGACACGATAGCGGACTACAACCCCGGAACGGATGAATTCGTAACGTTTTCTCGTCGATGCCAACCCATGAGAATGACCGGGCCAATTACCGGCTCATTTGATCATATCAATGGGAGACGGGCGTTACTATTTCGGCTAGCTGAAATTCTGTATTTGCAAATCGATAGCCAGCGATTGTCGATGGAAGATCACATAGTGAAACTTCGATTCGAAAATGGTCAACGGCTGTTGGAAGTATTTACCGGGGACAGAGTGGTTCTTAAGTTGATTTGTACTCCTCCAACTCTTGACCCTCCACTCGAATTAGATCTTACTGCCTTTATAGAAGAGGAAGACTTTGACTTTGGGCTGTATCTGGCCAACGTATCCAGTAATCGAGACCGTCAAGCTAGAATGTATAAGAGCGAATAAATCTGTACATGTTTCGGAGGGTTTGCGTGGGAGGAACAGACCGTGAACATTCTAGCCGACTCCTGGGCCCGCGTCACAGGCGGGCGGACGCCCCAGTCCCGCGCCTCAGGCCTGCTACCAGAGCCTGCGCTACATGAACAACGGCACCACCGTGCCGCTCTACTACACCATCCCCAACCTCACCGGGAGCGACCTACCGCATCCGCCTGCACTGGGCCACCTTCGGCGATGCAGGCATCTGTCATTTTCCGCCCCATAATGTACCAGGCGTTTTCACCCAGAGTGTTCCACCCGTTTTCACCCAGACTGTACCAGTCGGAGGAAGACTTCTGCAGCAACGCCCTCTTCACAGATCGC
>JANXLO010000119.1 GCA_025355115.1 Chthonomonadaceae bacterium | reverse complement strand
CGGTCTTCACGTGAAGACCGGGCCGTCTGCATCAACTATTCCAACCTCTCGATCAGGGGGCTTTGCGCCAGTCGGCGAGCTTTTTCTGAGCCAATGCGACGACAGCCCCGAATGCGGGCTGCGGCGACGCGAGCTGTATGAAAGTGTCCATCGTCGCGATGGCCTCATCGCGTTTGCCCTGCTTTTTCAGCGCTTCTGCCAGATTGTAGTAGACGGGAGCGAGCTTCGGGTTTTTGTCGATGGCGATGCGATAGTATTTGATCGCCTCTTCAATCTGATTGCTGGATTGCAGTGCATTCGCGAGATTGTAGTAGGTAGGTATCTGGTTGGGCGCCAACTCCAGCGCCCTGTGAAATTCTGCGATGGCCTCGACAAACTGATTGGCGGTCTTCAGCGCATTGCCCAGGTTGTTATGCGCTATCGGATCGTTCGGATTTAAAACGACCGCCTGTCTGTACTCCCCGATCGCGGTGCTGGTGTCACCCTTCTGCATCAGAGCATTTCCCAGGTCGTTATGCCCCGCCTGATTTCCAGGATGCAGACCAACCATTCGGCGCATCTCGCCCAGATCCCCGCTCTTGTCATCCCGCTGCGCCAACGAATCCAGCATCTGTTTATGCAGGAACGCCGTGCATCCGTTCGAGGAGATCGCAACTTCGTAGGCTTTGACGGCCCCTTCGTAGTTGTGCTCAGAATAGGCGTTATTGCCCAAATGCGTGTATCTGGCGGACTTTAAAGCAGGGACAAGGAACAAAAGGCTGACGATAAAGACGAGACTATGCGCTGACATCATTAAATAGCGAGGCATCTGAGCCTTGAAACGGGACGCCAACGGATTCAGGATATCCACAGGATCATCGCCAGGCAACATATTCAGCGACTCCGTACCACGCTCCTCCTCAAGCTGACGCGTGATCTCGTTCTGGAGACGTCTATGCCGAGACTGCTGCCCCTGCTTCAACAGCGAGATCAAAGACCCCAGGCTAACAATGGCCGTGAGAAGATAAAAGAGAACGATTCGCCAGCCCGCTTCATGAACCACTGGGAACATAGTACCTCCGTGGAAAAAAGATGTTAAACAACGATTTAATTATACCTTGCCCCTTCGCTATATTACTTATTTTACTTGACCACACGAATGATTCCCTGAACGCTCGATGCGTCGCACCCCTGCACACTCTGCAGGGGCTGGTGCCCGTCTTCTATCCCGCTCAGTCTTTGTCGCTGGCTGGAGCCTTCGCGTTGGGGCGAAACAGATGGCGGGAAGCAGGCATGGGGGCTTTCGCGCCCTTGATGCTGTGCCAGAGTATGTCGTTCAGAATGCCATCGGGTACGCGGTCCGCCTGCGAAAAATCAAGGCGGCTGCTCTCCTTGGCACGATATGCCGTCGCCTGATTGACTTCTGAGATGATCTCCTTGGCAGGCAGTATGGCGCTGTAGGGCTCGGCACCGATGGGGGCAGGGCCAAAGCCTGCGAAGAGAGGGGCTGTCGCGACATACTGGTTCATGGGCGGCAGTCCCAGCAGCGCCTCCATCGTATGCAGAACGCTGTCGGTGTTGTAGAAGTGATGGTCTATTACGCCGTGCTGCAGATGGGAGCTGATCACGAAGGTTGTGGAGCGGTGCGCGTCCACATGATCCTGTCCGTCCTGTGCGTCGTCCTCCAGAATGAAGATCGCGGTGTCCTTCCAGTACGGGCTGCGGCTCACCGCCTCGACCAGTTGCCCTACCGCATAGTCGTTGTCGGCGACCATGGCGCGGGGCGAACGACTACCCGGCGTGGTGCCCGACGTGTGGTCGCAGGGCAGCCGGATCATCTCGAATCGCGGCAGGCTGCCGTCCTTCACGAACTCATCGAACTCGCGTTTCCATTCCGAGTACCTGCTCGGCGCGTCGAACTTGCCGAATTTCGCGAGCTGTCCTGGTGCAGTGACGCCGTGCCTTTTGCTGGCTTCGCTATCGGGATAGGCCATGACGAAGCGGAGGTAACTCTCGTCCATGTGTCCCACAAGAGCCTTTCGCAGCGGTGCATTGGCCGCGACGAGCAGCTTGCCCTTGGCGTCCTTCAGATCGGCGAAGGCGCTGAAAAAGCCGTAGGCGCGGTAGGTGAGTCCGCTCTTTCGGCACTGATCCCAAATGTAGCCGCCCGGCGCCTCCGCCACATCGGGCATTCCCAGCAGATCGACAGGGCTTCCGTTGGTGGCGCCCTCGAAGTCGTAGTCGCGCCCGCGGCCGCTGTAGTTGAAATGGACGTTCCGGGCTGTGTATTCGCTGGTCATGCCGGAGGTGGACCAGTTCCAGCCGTCCGCGGAGACCTCCGCGCAGTCGTAGAAATTGTCGAACAGGCCGAACCGCTCGGCGAGCGCGTGCTGATTGGGGGTGACCGCCCGGCCAAATAGCGTCAGGCTCGGATCGCCGTTGCCCTGGGGCATATCCCCGAGCACCTGGTCGTACGTGCGATTCTCTTTGATAATGTAGATGACATGCCGTATTCCGATATTACGCAGGGTGGCGAGCGCGGGGTCCTCCGCTGGCTTGCCGCTCGGCAGCAGCCGGTTGTTTGCGAGCGTCTGCGCGGTTCCCATTCTCAGCGATTCGGCGGTCGGGACGGGAAGCATCGATACTGTTCCTTCGATGATGTTCTCGATGTAGGTGTCGCGTCGCCCGCCGAGGAGTTCACGCGGCTTGTTGGGGTTGCGGGAGTGCTCTCCCTTTGCATTGGCCACGAAAAGCCGTGCGCCGTCCCGGCTGACGAGGACGCTTGTTGGATACCAGCCGACCGGGATGTAGCCCGCGATCGAGCTTTTTCCGAGATCGATGACCGCGACCGCGTTCCAGTCGCCCAGCGTGACGTAGAGACGGGTCTCATCCGGGCTTAGAGTCAGGCCAGTAGGCGTCATGCCCGGCAGACTGCTCCCGCCCAACGGTCGCAGTGGCAACGTGCGCACTGCACGGTCGGAGGAGGTGTCTATGACGGTGAGACTGTCGCTTCCGGCGTTGGCGACGTATAGCCGCCCCTGCGTCCGGTCGAGCAGCAGCGCCATCGGATGGTCGCCCACTCTGATATTTTTAGCCAGGAGCGGCGCGCTCGGCTTCACCACATCGAGCACGGAGACTACGCCGTCCCTCTCGCTGGCGACGTAGACTTTTCGGTCTGCGTTCGGGCCCTGAGTGACGGCAGCCAAGGCGTAGGGGAACGCGGGGACCGTAACTCGGCCAAGCACCCGATTGGTCGCCGTGTCCAGTATGCCGACCGAGCCTTTGTAGTCGGTGTAAGCGCTTGTTTCATTGTGAGCGGCATAGCATCGGGTGGCGTCCGAGCTGAGAGCGATGCCAGCGAGGAAGTTGGGGCGGGCTGATTTCGCTGCATCGGGCAGGCTGGATGGGTCGTTCAGACTACGCCCCGTATCGGTCAACTTTCCGTCCGACCCGATTGTGCAGACCGCGACCCTGTCCTCGGGGCCGTGCGAAACATAGAGGGTGTTCACGCCAGAGGTGCCTGTTGGCCCGAATGCGAGACCCGCGTAGAGGGCGGCCTTGCTCCTGCCAGACCCGCCCTCTACAGCGAGCTGTGAGACCAGCAGTCCCGTCGTCGAGTCGAGCACGGAAAGAAACTCCCTGGCACCGGTATCGGTCACGACGATCCACTTTCCGTCGGGACTGAGCGCCATGTTCGCGGGGAAGCTGCCAACCTCCGTCTGCTTGCCCTGCGGAGTTAGCAACTTCCCCGTCGGCAATGGAGGCTCGGCGCTCAACTGCCTCCCACGCGCCGCGCCGACCGCCGCTCCCGTCGCGATAATCGCTCCCACTCTCAGTAAAACGCGCCAACGCACCGGCAAATAACTTCTCATCAAAGGAATTCCTCCCGACGGTTTCCGCTCGCTCCGCTTCGTCTTATCAGTCTACCGCATTTGCCTGCCGACTGTGAACCGCCTTTCTCGGCGAATGCCCCGCCCACAGCGGTCAGGCGACAGCGCGCTCTAGCCCGGCAGCGATGATACGCTGGTGATACGGTGAGTCATTATAATACAGGCAGGTTGGAGAGTTCGGAGGCTTGGTGCCTCAAGTCGTGCACGATCCCATTCCGCTGCGGCGAAAAGTGCGCCTTTCCAAACCAATCTGCCTCCAGGAGAAGCTCACATGCTTTCGTTCTCATTCACCAGTCTATTGCGGCGCGCGGGCTCCATCGGGAGCGCCATGCGCTCCCCGTTGAAGCGGTCCGTCGCAACGCGCTCGCTTGCACTGGTCGCGGTGTCCACCGCGCTCTGCACCCTGTCGCTGTTCGGCTGCGGCGGCTCCGGCTCCAGCGCCACCCAGGCCGGTTCTCAGGTTTCATTTCCCGGCCGTTATGCGAGCGATGTTCCGCTCAGCAGCGGACAGACGGGCCATATCGACATGACCGTCTCGAGTGACGGCAACGCCGCCGCGACGCTCAACATCGACACCAGTGCCAGCCGTCAGGCGGCTTCTCCAACCCGCGCCGTCGTCGCCACGTACATGCTGGTGGGCACCGCCAATCTGCAGAAGGGTACGTTCACGCTCGAAGGCACGGTAGTCTCAGCCTCTGGCGCCACTCCCATTCTGGCTTCCGGCAGCTTGCCTTCCTCCGGACTGGGCGGCCTGCTGAATCTGCTGTTCAACAACAATAGCTACAAAGGCAGTCTGTCCCGAAGCGGATCAGACTCCACTATAGGCGGCACCGTCGGCACCGGGCCGAACTCCACCGTCAATTTTGCAGGAGCGATGTCCTCCAACGCGAACACGGCAAGCTACTCCGGCGTCACTGCGGTAGCGGTGCAGAATCTGCCGATCATCGGCAGCACGGCCTCGATCATAGTGGCCCTGCCAAACGGTCAGCGACAGGTTACGATCAACATCAATGCCCCTCTGACGGCGGGGGCCATCTTCGTGCCTGGGGACGAGAAAACGATCGTCCAGGTTGTGGACGGCACGAAGCTCTGGAACGGAGCGGGCGGTCAGGTTATCATCGACGCAGTCAGCGGCACAAGCGTCAACTTCCGCGTTCTAAATGTCCCCATGTCGCCCTTTCCGGTGATCGGCAGCGGCGCGAGCGCTTCGGGCTCTACCGGGACATTCGTCCTCTCGGTCAATGCGGCGGCGACTGCTCCTGCCGGAAATCCTGGAGGCATACCTGCCGCCAATAGCCTCATAATCAGCGGCCTGACGGCGAACACGACGATCGCTAAGAACGGCGCGTTCACAGCCACGATCCTCGCCGACAAGTTCACAGGGCAGTACTCCTATGCCATCATCAAGGATCCCAAGGCGGCGATGCTCACCGAATTCTCCGGCGACATCTTCACCACCGCCGTCGGTCAGACTATCGATCTGGCGAGCGCGGGCGCTGGCAACCTCGCCTATCAGGAGGGCGGAAGCCTCTTCTTTCAGGCAGTCAGCGGGACTGTCTCAATCGATGCAGCCACCAGCACTTCGGTCACTGTGACCATCCACAATGCCCGCTTCCTCCCTCAATCCGGCGGGACAGGCACCACAGGAGAGCTGACGCTAAATGGCTCCTTCACCGCCCCCGTCACAAATCACTAGTTTGTGAGAGGATTAGAGCAGGCAGCAGGAACGGAATACTCCCGTTTCGGCAGCCTGCTTTAACGTATTCCAATTAGCCAACAAATGCGAAGCCGAACGAACGCGCAGGCAGGAACTTGGCCTGCCTGCGCGAAACTTCGTGTGTAAGGCAAGTGCAGCAGTCGCATATTCAAGCGAGCAGGCGTGATATCACCTCAGGAGCAGCTATATCGGACAGACAATGCGCGTGGAATGGCTTGGGCGGATGGAGTATCGAGCGGCGTGGGACTTGCAGCGCGAGCGTGCCGGGCAACGTCTCCTCGGGGAGATACCCGATACGCTGCTTCTGCTCGAGCATCCTCCCACACTGACATTGGGCAGGGCCGCGGATCGGGGTCACATCATCGCTGGCCAGGCGTTGCTGGAGAACCACGGCATCGCCGTGGTCGAAAGCGATAGGGGCGGGGATGTCACCTATCACGGGCCTGGCCAACTGGTCGGCTATCCGATCTTCAACCTGCGTGAAGCACCCCACATGCCCGATCTGCATCGCTATGTTCGCGACATAGAGGAGACCATGATTCGCGCCGCGTCCGCCTTCGGGATCACTGCTGGCCGGTTCTCTGGCTTTCCCGGCGTCTGGACTGGGCTTGACACACCGTGTCCCGCCAAGCTCGCCGCGCTGGGAATCCGACTGAGCCGCTGGATCACTCAGCACGGCTTCGCGCTCAAC
>JANXLO010000088.1 GCA_025355115.1 Chthonomonadaceae bacterium | reverse complement strand
CTCCAGGTCCTGATTGCCTCAATATGCCCACGCGCTTGGCGCACGTTCGATACAAAGCTAAGCTAGGCGTCGTGGCCGTGCTCGTGGTCGGCGGTATGGTAGTGGAGCGCCAGCATATCTACGCCCCAATCCCCCTTGAAGTCCCGCCAGACAGTATGAATGTGATTTGCGTCGTTCTGCGTGTTGTCGTACTCCACAAGGAACGTGGAACCTTGAATGCGATAGTAGTGCGGCTGCCCCTTCTCGATTCCGCCCATCCAGGCAAATTTGACCGACCCCATCCCCGCTTTGCGAACCGCCGCCAGACGCTGCTTAGATATCTCCTCGACCTGCACGTTCGCATACTCTTCAAGCAGAGTGAGGAATAGGCCCTGTTGCTCTTTGTTCAGCAGGCTATAAGCGATTCCTCTGTCCTCCTGAATGCCAGCTTTGCGAGCAGCTGCTGTAAGGATGTCAGACGGCGCCTTGTCACTGATTATGGCAGTCTTGCGCTGTGCCTCATCGAGAGATTTGATCAGGGCGCGGCCAAGATCCTCTTCGGCGGCCAGCACTCGAGTGCCCTTCATCGGGCCTGTCCGGACTTCGCCTGGATTGCTGCCGAGAAACTGCGGGCTGCTGGCGATGATCTTTCCCTTCAGTGACGTCCAGTGGAGCGAGACATGGTGGCCCTCGTATCGCCAGCCCCAGGTCCCCTTCGCATCCGGCTCTCCGAAAACGGTGAAGTAGTAGATTTCCGGATCGCGTGTGGGACCGCTCCCTTTCTCCATCTCCAGCAGAACATTCTCGAGCTGACGGATCGTCTCCACCTTGCGATAGCCCGATTTGCTGAGGCCGATCGAGAGCAGAGCATGGGCCTTTGCCCGCTGCTCGGGCGTCATGGCTTTGTAGTGGAGACCCTGCCGAAGCTTAGGAATGTAGTGCCAGTCGAAGCGCTCCTCCGAGTTGAAGGGCAGATGCGCCTTGGCTGTCTCCTCGGGAGTCAGGGAGGCCAGAAACTCAGCCGCCGCTTGCGACATCGAGGGTCTCCTCTGCTTGGCGGCTGCGCCGGTGGTGATGGCAGCTGCGGCAGCCGCGGTGCCTCCCAGTATCGCTTCTCTGCGTGTCAACATATTCTCTCCTGAACTTGAAAGGATGTTTCACTCGGTGAAATCTGTACCCACTGTTCGTCAAGCAAGCTCTGATTTCCTTCCTCTGCAACGCGGGCCTGCGAACTCTCGCACAGCCCATTATGCGGCCGGGCAGACAACTCTCGCAATCCCTGAGGC
>JANXLO010000041.1 GCA_025355115.1 Chthonomonadaceae bacterium | reverse complement strand
GTCCGCGAGGGCGTTGTGAACCTGGCCTTCCGCATCGAGCTTGCCGAAAGGCGGGACGCGCAGGGCTTTTGCGAGGACGGTGAGCTCCTGCACGTGAATGCTGATTTCGCCGGTCTTGGTCCGAAAAATATAGCCCTTGATTCCAAGGAAATCGCCCAGATCCGTCAGCTCTTTGAAGCGCTCGTAGGAGGCCTCGCCTACATCGTTCAGCCGGACATAGATTTGAACCCGCCCCGATTCATCGGCGAGGTGCGCGAAGGCTGCCTTGCCCATGTTACGGCGCGCGACCAGACGACCTGCGAACGAGACGCTCTGATTCTCCTGCGCGGAGAAGCGAGCCTCGTCCGTCGCCTGGGCTGCTGTGACCGTACGCTCGAAGCGCTCGACCTCGAAGGGATCGAGGCCCTGCTCCCGGAGAGCATTCAGCTTGCGGAGCCGTTGCTGATACAGCTCGTCCGGCGATTCTTGCCGTTCCTCTTGCTCGCTCACGAAGAGTTGACCTCCCATTGTCTTTTTGCGCCCTGGCGAATTCTCGCCGGGGCGCCGTGTTCAGTAGGATAAAAGCACCCGAAAATTTCGGGTCGACTATTTGCGGATGCTGTCGATGCGGTAGTGCAACGTACCGTTCGGTACACGTATCTGCACATCTTCGCCCACCTTCTTATCGAACAGAGCCTGCCCGATGGGAGTCTCGTCCGAGATCAGATCGTTGTCCGGATCGGCCTCGACGGAGCTGACAAGAGTTAGCTCCCACTCATCGTCGTCATCCAGGTTGGTAAGCTTGACGATTGAGCCGATGCCGACGTAGTCCGTCGGGATGTCCTCGTCCTCGAGCACCTGAGCGATCTGTAGGACGCGCCGCAGGTCGGCAATCTGACCCTCGACCAGCGCCTGCTCGTTCTTTGCCCCCTCGTATTCGGCGTTCTCGGTGAGATCGCCGAACTGCTTGGAGTCGCGTATGCGATCGGCGACTTCGCGCCGTTGCACGTTCCGCAGATAGTCGAGCCGCTTCTCAAGCTTGTCCTGTCCGCGTGGAGTTAGAACAATCTCTAGTTCCTCCGACATACCCTCTTCTCCTGTCATCCCCAATAGGCATTTCGTGGGCGTTATAACCGTCACAGACAGATACGAACGATATGACTTGTTTTGCGCCCGAAAAGTCGCAAAAACGGACGGAGCGAAATGCCGAACAGCGTCGTGCAGCCGTCCCGCGCTCGACATCGACAACCCATGAAGCCAATTTCCGCCCGCTTGCATTTTGCCGCATAGAATAGCACACAAACAGCCGCCCTGTCAATCCGAATTTTCCGGCAGGGCGGAGGAGGAGGCAAAAGGACTTTGTCAGGCTGCGCTTCGTGCCCGCATATTCGAAGCATCTCAGGGACGGAGCCTGCTTGGGCGTGACGCCAGCCTCATGAGTGACGGCGGGAATGCGCCTCAAGCCCGAACGGGGTGAAGGACGTAGCGGCCATGCTCCGGGACGGCGATGCGATCAAAGTCACGGGCCAGCAGGTGAAGCGCGGTTCGCATATCGGGGCCACGCATAGCCCTGCCATGCCCGGTAACGGCGATCTCAGGTTCCAGCTTCGCCAACAGTTCGACGGAGGATTTGGCGCTCTCCCAGTCGGGCGTGAAGTACATCGGGGGGCCGTGCAGTTCCTCCTTTTGCGTAGCGATGGCATAGGCGGATTCTTGATTGGTCGTGATGAAGGCGTCCCCGGTGATGAGAGTTCGATCCCGCTCGCGCCACAATGAGGTGTGGCCGGGCGCATGCCCCGGAGTGGCCAGCCATTTCCAGTCCGGCATCCCCGGCACGCTGCCGTCCATCGGAAGCGGATTTAATCTTGGAGTCACGTCGATGGGACCGCGTGGAAATGTGAGTGAGACAACGGGCATGATTCCGTTGCCGACCGTGGGATCTGGCGGAGGATATGATGAGGTGCCGTTGAGAAATGGCAGCTCCTGCGGATGCGCGTAGATGGGCGCATCCCACTTCTCCGCAAGATGCTGCAGCGCCCCGACGTGATCCACATGACCGTGGGTGAGGATGATTGCCGCCGGGCGCGCGCCCTCCCCGAAGCGCTCCGTGGCGGCGCTTTCGATCTGCTCCGCCGTGCCCGGCAGTCCCGCATCGATGAGCGTCCACTGACGGTCGCCCGCGCCGGAGAGACCGAAGAATGTCACGTTGACCATCATGAGTCGTTTGTAAGCCAGGTCAGGGGTGACTTCGTGGGTGCCGTCGTGCCTTGCCTTGTCCTGCTCCGGGTCGTCGGCCCGACCTTCCGGATCCAGGCGTATCTGATGCTCCATAAACGTGCCTTCTCCTAACGTGTGAAGTAGATTTATGCTCGTGCGCCGGGCCGCAGCTCTGATGCGCGATGCTGCAACGTATTCCAAAACGGTTTGAGTTCGCGAAATGTTCCCGCAGAGAAGAGAGGCTCGATCTAGTTTAGCGTCAGGGCTGCGAACGGTGGTAAAATAGCGGCTGTCGCCCAAGTTCAGTCGCTGTTGGGGACCAAAGGAGAGTCGCCGCATGAGATCGCTAGAGTTATTGACGCCTAACGACTTTTCCCTGCGGGAAACCATCGATGCGCATGGCTGGCATCAACTGCTCCCATTCGTGTGGGACAGCGCGAATGGCATCCTCGAGCGCATCGAACAGTTGTCGAGCGGGAAGGTAGTTCTGCTGCGGATTGCCGAGCCGGAGTTGGGCAAGCTTACGATCGAGGCTTCGGAGGAGGCGGACGGCGAGGAGATTGCAGCCCGCGTCCGTCGGATGCTGCAGCTGGACATCGCGCTGGACGAATTTCACGCATTCTGCACCGGTCATCCGCGCCTGGCCCACGTCCCGGAGCGAAGGCAGGGCCGGATGCTGCGCAGCTCGACGCTCTGGGAGGACACGGTCAAGGTCATTCTCACGACGAACACCACCTGGGGACAGACGAAGTCGATGTCGGCTCGCATCCTGAATCATTTTGGCGCGGTCTGTCCTGCCGCCCCCGACCGCCGCGCATTCCCTGGCCCCGAAAGCATCGCCGTCGTCCCGTTGGAGGAGTTCGCGTCCGCTGCGAAAGTTGGCTATCGCGTCGCCGCGATTCATAGCCTGGCCTGCGGCATTTGCGATGGCGTCATCCCGCTCGAGGGGTGGCAGACAGACACCGAACAGGACGCTTTCACGCTCCGCAAACGACTGCTTGGCCTGCGCGGCGTCGGCCCCTATGCCGCCGCCACTCTACTGCTCTACCTCGGCCGCGGCGAGCATGTCAACGTGGACTCCTGGGCGCGAACCCTCGTCGGCAAGGAGCTGGGCTGCGCCGTCACCGATGCCGAAGTCCACGCCTTCTTCGCCGATTTCGCTCCCTGGCGCGGCTTGGCCTACAGCTTCTACGCCTGGACGCCTGCTGAGCCAGTGAAATAGCCGACCACAACGAACCCAACGACCGCGAAAAGCCCCTGACTCAGTTCAGAGCCAGCGGCTTTTTGATTCGAGCATCCTGAGCATTGAGCGACCTTCTGCTTAGTCGCAGATGCCGTAGTAGGTGCCGTAGCCGTTGCCGTCGGTCGCTGAGTTGGGATCAGGGTCGTCGCTGCGGCCTCCAGACGGACAGACGACCTGCTTATCGAAGGCCCCGGCACTGACCACGAACTTCGAATGGCCATCGGCGAACACGAAGCCCGCCCCTCGACTGTGCCACTGCTGGTAGTAGCCGGGGATGTAGCCATACTTTGCGGTCGTGCCAAACCAGGGCATCATTTCATCGCGCATGATGCGAGTATCCGAGGGGAATGCGAACTGCGAGTCGGTGACGATCTGATTGCTGGTGAACTGCGTGGTGTCGTTGTTCTGCGACGACTCGCCTGCCGCCACGGAGAAGCTGCCCCGGTCGAAGCGGTAGCTGGATCCGTAGCAGGCCTGATAAGTCGGCCGGCCAGGGCATCCGAAGGCGGGGTCGGAGAGCGAGGGGCCGCCCAGGTCGTCGGGGCAGCGGAATATGTCCTTATTCTTCGAGTACGGCAGCAGCTCCAGTTCAATGCCTTTGTGCGGCGCATCGCCGGCCCAGGCCCGTGCGCTCGTCACAGGGTCTTGCGTATTGTAGGCATAGAAGATGGGGAAGCTCTCGTCGTAGTCCTGCACGTACATCTTTACCGACAGCCCGATCTGACGGACGTTGGAGGTGCAGACGGTCTGCCGCGCGCTTTCGCGGGCCTGCGCGAAGACTGGGAAGAGGATGGCCGCCAGAATCGCGATGATCGCGATGACGACGAGCAGTTCAATGAGCGTGAAGGCAGGGCGGCAATGCTGTCGAGTGGTCACGAGATTTGCTCCGTTCCTGTGAAGTGCGGCAGCAAAAACGCCGCCTTCACGAAATGGAAGCGGCGAGAAGAGGGCGCCGAGCACACAAGCTCGCGTCTTTCCGTTATTGGCCGCTTTCCTACGCCGGTATGATCCGGTTCAGGTACCAGGGTCGGCCTTTGAGCCCTCTCAGCCTGATTTTCAGCAGGCTCCCCTAGCGGTTGGCTTTTGCCGTGTCAAACGGCAACACCATGCGTATTGTACACCCATTCCCTCCGTTTTGCAAGCTGCCGTCCTCGTTCGGTCGACTCAGCCTTCGCAGTCAAAAGTAAATGACGCAAAAACCTCGTCGCAGATAGGCGACGAGGCAAGGAGACTGTGTTTCGCGCTGATTTCAGGGAGTCGGTGGGGCGAGGCGGCTTTCCAACACGCGGCGGATGGGGATGTTGGCGACGACGGCCACGGCGTTGTCGGAGCGCTCCAGCGACAGGTCGAGGGCCGATTCGTCTATCTCGACGTACTTCGAAAGAACGAGCAGAATCTCGCGGCGCATCTCCTCCATCATCGGCGCGGGGATGTCGGCGCGGTCGTGCATCAGGACGAATCGCAGGCGGTCTTTCGCGACGTTTTTGGCTGTCTTTTCGCCGCGTCCGAACAGGCGATCAATGAGTGTGTTCAAAGGCATAAGAGACTCTCCAGAGAGACCATCAGCGAGATTTGGCAGAGAAGCGTTTGAACAGCTTTTCGAAGAAGCCGCTCTTCTCTTCGAGATCGAGGAACGGGACTTCCTCTCCGCGCAGGCGACGGGCAATGTTGCGGTAGGCCTGCCCCGCGGGGCTTGTCTCCGAAAGAACCGCCGGCTCGCCCCGATTCGTCGAGGTGATGAT
>JANXLO010000025.1 GCA_025355115.1 Chthonomonadaceae bacterium | reverse complement strand
GTCCGCGATGCTCGAAGCGATGCAGGAGCACAACGTCACCGTGGCGGGAATTCAGCATCCCTTGCAGGAGCCGTTCTTCGTGCTGGCGACTCAGAACCCGATCGAGATGGAGGGCACCTACCCCTTGCCGGAGGCTCAACTGGACCGTTTTCTCTTCAAGCTTCTCGTCACCTCCCCGACTTTCGAGGATCTTTCTGTGATCGTCGACCGCACGACAGGGACGCCTGCCCCGCCCATCGGTGCTGTGCTCGACGGCCCGACGACGCTCCAAATGCGCGCTCTTGCGAGGGAAGTCCCTATCTCCCCGTCAGTGCGTGAGTTCGCTATCAAGGTAGTTCTCGGCACCCAACCCGACTCCGTCCATGCCCCCGCTCAGATCAAGCAGTTCGTCCGCTACGGCTCCAGCCCGCGCGGAGCGCAGGCCATTATCCTCACCGCCAAGATAAAGGCTCTGTTGGCAGGCCGCTACAGCGTGGCCGTCGAGGACATCGTCTCCGTGGCCGTCCCCGCCCTGCGCCACCGCCTCATCATGAACTTCGAGGGACAAGCCGAGGGCATAGCTCCCGACACGCTAGTTCAGGCCATCCTGGACAAAGCGAAAGCCGACACTGAGGTGAAGGTCGGCGTGTAGAGATACTATTTTGGTCCATACTAAAGGAATAGCCTCTCAGAACGGTGAAATGCACTTCTTCACTACCATTTCAGACGGAGTGCGTTGTTGAGTCTACCTATCGGAACCGTAACATTTCTTTTTTCGGACATACAGGGCAGCACGTCGCTGTGGGAAAACCACCCCGAAGAGATGCGTGTCGCGCTCGCCAGACACGATGTCCTCATGCGTTCTGCAATTGAGAGCAATGAGGGCATTGTTTTTAAAACAATCGGCGATGCCTTCTGTGCCGCATTTGCCACTGCTGCTGATGGTATCTCTGCCGCGATGGATGCACAGAAAGCGCTCCACGCCGAGAACTGGAACCCGGCCGTAACGCTTCGTGTGCGCATGGGCCTCCATACTGGATCTGTTGAACATAGGGATAACGACTACTTCGGACCACCACTAAACCGTGTCGCCCGCTTGATGAGCATCGGGCACGGCAGTCAGGTTCTGGTATCGGCGGCAACGCAGGAGCTGGTTCGGGATTCTCTGCCTCCACAGGTTTCACTGCATGACATGGGACCCCATCGGCTGAAAGACCTGATCCGCGCCGAAGTGATCTATCAGGTGCAGCACCCCGACCTACCGTCCCAATTTCCTCCTCTGCGTTCGCTAAATAACCCGGAACTGCCCAACAATCTGCCTCAGCAGGTAACCTCCTTCATTGGGCGTGAAAAAGAGATGTCCGAAGTAAAGCAGAAGCTTACTTCGACCCGCCTTCTGACACTGCTTGCAAGTGGGGGAACCGGGAAGAGCCGTCTCTCGCTTCAGATTGCTGCCGATATGTTGGATGAATATCCTGACGGGGTTTGGTTCATCGAACTTGCAGGTTTTACAGAGCCTGCTCTGGTTGCCTCGACCGTCGCCCGTATCCTGAACATTGGCGAGACGCCCGACTCGCCTACTTTACTAACCCTCACGAAAGCTTTGAAGCCCCGTCGACTGATGCTCATTCTCGACAATTGTGAGCATCTTATCGCTGCCTGTGCGGAGATTGCGAATGCGCTGTTGCGCAACTGCCCGAATGTGACAATTCTCGCTAGCAGCCGCGAAGCCATGAACATTACTGGAGAATTGGTCTATCCCCTTCATGCGCTTGCCCTTCCTGATCCCAAAGCTCGCCACTCGATACATAGCCTCGCGCAGTACGATGCAGTGCGACTCTTTGTTGATCGCGCAAGTCTGGTGCGTCCTGACTTCGCCGTTACCAATCAGAATGCGGCTTCCCTCGCGCAGTTATGTCATCGCCTCGATGGTATACCGCTTGCTCTGGAGTTAGCGGCGGCGAGGGTGCGTTCTCTTCCAGTCGAGGAAATCAATGGACGACTGGACAATAGATTTCGTTTGTTGACCGGTGGAAGTCGCAATGTGCTACCGCGCCAGCAGACTTTGCGCGCATTGATCGACTGGTCTTATGATCTGCTTAACGAACAAGAACAGGCACTGTTCGCACGACTCTCAGTGTTTTCAGGGGGGTGGACTCTTGCGGCGGCCGAGGCGATTTGCACGGGAGACTTAATCGAGGATTGGGAAGTATTCGATCTGCTGACTGCGCTCGCGGACAAAAGCCTGGCAGTCTGTGAGACTGATAATGAAGAAACGCGGTATCGCCTGCTCGAAACGCTGCGAGAGTATGGTCGCGAAAAGCTGGCCGGTATGCAGGATGCCGAAGCATTTGTCGAGCGTCATGCGCAGTACTATGTCGAGGCTTTGGAGGAGAAATCGAAGAAGAGCGGTGGAGTTGAAGAGGGCGACTTCCCCTGGCTGATGTCGGAAGCGGACAACATCCGTGCGACGATCGAGTGGCTTTGGAAAGCCGATAAGATAGAGGCCGCCGCATCTATTTCGGTTGACCTAAGGCTGTTCTGGTTCCGCAAAGGCTGGTTTCGAGAAGCGTCTGGCTATCTGATGCGAGTTGTCAGTCATATCGATGCACTTGCCGATATGGTACTGAAAGCGCGTGTTTTGAAGGATGCGGGGTGGTTTGCCTACCTCCTGGGCGATTTGAATGCGGCAGAGAAATACACTCAGGAGAGCGTCGAGACGACAGCAGCCGTGGGAGCAACAGAACTCCAAGCAACTTACACCAATAATCTCGCCCTGATTGTCCAGTCCCGAGGCGAATATCCAAGATCTGAAGCTCTGTTCATACAGGCGATTGAGCTTTTGCGCAGCCAGAAAAATGAAACCGACCTGGCGGACTGTCTTATGAATCTGGGAATGCTGCAAAGCATGCAGGAGAAACACGGCGAAGCGCAGAAACTATTTGCTGAAGCGAAATCGATTTATGAGCATCAATCAAATACCAGGGGAATGGCAGCCTGGCTGTGTGGTCAAAGCGACCTGGCCCTGCGTCAGTCAAACTGGCAGGAAGCGCAGTCTCTGGCGGAACAGAGCCTCGAGCGCTTCAGGGGGATAGACCACCGAATAGGAGTCGTCTGCGCTCTTGCCAACCTCGCGAAAGCTGATTCCCGACTCGGAAACTACGGAGCTGTCGATGCGTCGATACGTGAGGCATTCAACAGTTGCATGGATATCAATTTCCGAGATCTGATGCCCATTCTCCTCATTACGCAATCTCACAGTAATCTTTTACAGGGCAACATGGAGCAGGGAGTGCTTCTATATGCTGGCGCAGTTCGGCTGAGAACGCTGCTTAATATCCCAATCTCCCCGGAGGAGCAGGAAGACCTGACCATCATAGCTGATATGATCAAAGGGCGAAATCTTGAGGAGCTTCTCACGGTAAAGCGTCAACAGTTGTTGGCGATGAATATCGATGTGCTGCTGACACATATGCTTTCTCACTTTTGATGGTTTTTGCTCTCATTCACCGAAAAAATCCTCCACTATACAATTTATTGCAGCACGTCAGCCGATATATGGCGGATAGGGTTCTTATCAACCGGAGATTCAATATGTATTCACGAAACTCGCGTTTCGATCGTTCCTCACTGGTTATCAGCGGAAATCTCAGTCATTCTGGCTTTTCAAAACAGGCTATACGTACCACCCTCAAGCACCTGGTTGCTGCATTATTGGCAACGGCGGCAGTTTCCATTTCTCCGGCTCAGGCGCAATCGATCTATTCACCTGGCGGATTGTTTGTGCATCCAACAGCTTTTGTCCCACCCGCGCACAAGTTCAGTTCTTACACGGCCGGCTTTACTCAGGATGAAGCTGGCGGAGTGAATAACAGTTACTATCCCGTGACGTTTACGTACACGCCCACGGATAGACTTCAGGTCAGTGCACTTGCTGTCCACCATCAAGCCAGTGACGAAGCTACACATACTCACCTCGGCGCTTTCCTGAAATATCAATTGCTTCCCGATGCTGCTACTCATCCGGCGTTTGCGATCACTGGATCCTTTGTCGGCCACGACCATATGGAATCCTCTGCGGCGGCAGTGACAAGTCATTCATTTTTGCGGGGGGATCGGGCATTAGCTACGCTTCATCTAGGAGCCAAATGGGGGCGCACCAAAGAGCAACAGGGCGGCGCAAACGATTTCGGCGGTTTTGTCGGCACGCAGGTTCCACTGAGTCGTCAATGGAATTTGGTTGGCGAGACAAGCACACGCTTAAAGTTTGATCGCTCCTCAGCAACGTCCGTCGGTGTTATGTACCATGATGCGAAAAGCGGCCTGGGCATCTCGGTCGGACTGGTCAACGGGGGGCGCAGCAGTCGAATGAAGTTTTTCTTCGGAGTAGGAGTGCCGTTAGGATTTTAACATGCCTTGTTCGGTGCGGGCGCGGATCAGCCTGACAAACGAGCACTCTAAGGAGACAATCAAGTTGTCACCGGAAAGTGTAGTCGTACCAATCTGAACAGTAGTCCTCTTTGTGGAGCGCGCTGTGGAGTTCGTCGCCTGTGCTGTTGCCCTATACCAGTGATCGCCGCCCGACGCGGTTCCCTGCGGCCACCGTCGCGTTGCTGCTGCTCACCGCCGCAGTCACGATTGCGGAAACGGCGGGCGATCATCTATCTCATCCTGTGCGTCATGGCTCTTTCATAGCCCTCCTTGCCCTTGTGCCTGCGCACTTTCGACCTCTCAATCTCTTCACGTATTTCTTCCTGCACGACGGCTTCGGGCATCTGGTCATCAATATTCTCTATCTCTGGGTCTTTGGCGCCGGAGTCGAGGAGGCGATTGGGCGCAAACGCTTTCTGCTCTTCTATGTTGCCGGAGGCGTGATTGGGGGAATATTCCAGACGCTGTTCGCCCTCAAAGTGCTCGCTCCCGCCGAGGCAGTGCAGCCGATCATGGGGGCCTCCGCCGCCTGTGCCTGCCTCATCGGCCTCTATGCTGTACGCTACTATCGGGCGAGGCTGGCGTTTGTAGGACTGCCTTTTCAGCCTCAGGTAACACTGGTAGTCATGCTGTTTTTGGCAGTGGAGATGGGAATGGGCGCTCGCTCGCTGGTCATCGGAGCCGCGGTGGATGGGGCAGCGCATTGGGCGCACATCGGGGGGTTTGCCTTCGGGCTGGCAAGCGGTCTGATGCTGGGACTTGACAGTGCCGCCCGCCGCGCCTATCTGACTTCGGATGCCGTCTCATTGCTCGACAGAACCGATCCTGGAGCTGCGATTCGGCGCTGCGAAACTCTGCTCGTGAAAGACCCGGAGAACCCTGGGACTCACCGCGATCTGGCAAGGGCCTGGATTCAGTTCGGTGACCGGGAGCAGGCTGACGCGCACTACACGCA
>JANXLO010000023.1 GCA_025355115.1 Chthonomonadaceae bacterium | reverse complement strand
CTGCATACGCCTATCTCGGCTACAAGGAGGGCGACTTCCCTGCGGCGGAGCGAGTGGCGCGTGAGGTGCTGTCGCTGCCGATCCATCCGGAGCTTACTGAAGACCAGATCGGCTACGTCGCCGACCTGATCCATAGTTTTCCCGCATGAAGCCGTTGCGATAGTCTGTCCTGCCTTTTCAGAAATGAAGAGGCAGGCTTGCTGTTGGATGTCGGCTGTTCGTTCAACACTCCGTCCCTGCTCCTGGATGTCACGATGCACCGCAGGACGGTTTTTTATGTCAGGAGGCTCCTATCAATGAAAGCGATGATACTTGCCGCAGGCGTGGGCTCGCGGCTCGATCCACTCACCCGCAACGTCCCCAAGCCTCTCGTTCCCATTCTCAACCGCCCCGTCATGGAGTACCTGATTCACCTGCTGAAACAGCATGGCTTCGACGAAATCATGATCAATACCCACTATTTAGGCGCACAGATCGAAGCCTATTTCGGGGACGGATCGAAGTGGGGTGTCACGATTCACTGGGCCAGGGAGGACAAGCTCTGGGGCGATGCTGGCAGCGTGAAGCGGGCGCAGTCCTTCTTCAAGGACGAGACGTTTCTGGTGATCGGCGGAGATGACCTGACCGACATGGATCTCACGCGATTCCTCCACACCCACCGCGAGAAGAAAGCCCTCTCCTCTATCGCGCTCTCCATGGTGGACGATCCGAGCGAGTACGGCATCGTGCTGATGAACGAGGACGGGCGGATCACGCGCTTTCTGGAGAAGCCAAAGGGCGAAGTGATATTCTCCAATACCGCGAACACTGGTGTCTACCTCTTCGAGCCAAAGGTCTTCGACCTCATCCCCTTCAACACTTTCTATCTCTTCGGCAAGCAGGTGTTTCCACTGCTTCTGGAGCATCATCTGCCCCTCTACGGCCACCTTACCGCCGCCTACTGGAAGGATGTTGGCAACCTCGACGTCTATCAGCAGACTCACAAGGATGTGCTCAAAGGGCTGGTCAACGCCGATCTGCCGTTTAAGGAGCAGACTTCCGGCATTTGGGTAGGCGAGAACGTTCTGATCGATCCGACCGCCGAGATCGAGGCTCCCGTCGCAGTCGGCGACAACGTGACGATCAAAGCGGGCGCACGGGTGCTTGCGAACACAGTGCTCGGCAACGGCTGCATCGTGGGCGAGAACGCGACGGTCGCCGACAGCATTCTGTGGGAGGGAGCAGAGGTGATGGCAGGAACGCACATCGAGCGCTGCGTAGTTGGTCAGGACTGCCACGTCCAGACCAACGCCGCCATTTTCGACGGCATCATCGTCCCGCCCCAGCGTCCGGAGAAGGTCTAGCTTCTGCATCATGCCCTGCTCCCTGTGTCCGGCAATTCGAAGTGGGCAAATGGCGGATCCAGAGGGAGTAGGGCATGGGAACTTTGCAGACCTCAGAACTGTTCTATAACTGTCTGATGTATAACGTCAAACGCGAAGATCGATCTTTATCGCGACTGATAAGTGGCATGAGCCTAAGAATAGGGAGTGCTTCAAAAATGGAACATCTAAAGCTGCCTCGTAGAGCTTTTCTCGCAGGTGCGCTGACTGCCGCTCTGATAACTGCGCTTGGCGTAGCCTCCTGCTTCTCAGCCTCTGGCGGGCCGCCTGCCGCGTCTAAGAAGCCGGCAATGTCGACAGGCAATAAGGAAGTGGCGACTTTTGCTGCGGGGTGCTTCTGGAGCATGGAGGCGATCTTCAAGCAGCTCAAAGGGGTCGAGCGCGTGGAGCCTGGCTATGCGGGCGGCAAAGTCGCGAAGCCCAGCTATGAGCAGGTGGAGACCGGCACGACCGGGCACGCAGAGTCGCTGAACATAGTGTTCGATCCCAAAATCATCACCAACCGAGATCTGCTGGAGGTGTTGCTCACTGTGCGTGATCCAACAACGCCGGATCGCCAGGGGCCAGATGAAGGCCCGCAGTATCGCTCGCTGATCTTCTATCGGAACGAGGCGCAGCACACCGCCGCTGCCGAGGAGATCAAAAAGATAAACAAGTCGCACATGTGGCCCAATCCGATTGTCACACAGGTCGTTCCTTTCACGAGCTTCTATCGGGCAGAGGCGTACCACTTCGACTACTACAACCTGCATCCCGACGAGCGCTACTGTCGCTTCGTTATTGCGCCGGAGATCGCTCAGTTCCGTTCCAGGTTCAAATCGAAGCTGAAATAGGGCTGACCGGCCTCGGCGTCCAGCAAAAATCCCGATCACCTCACTGTGAGCGGGATTTCTTGTCGGGCGGTGACTCCGGCAGAGTGTGGAAAGATGCGGGATCAGCCGAATTTCGATGCGGTCGTCTCATGCGGGTAGGGAGCGGAATTGAATCCAGCGCCTAAACGTGTTATAATCAGGGCACGATGCACGCGAATTGAAGGGAGACGGGACGGATGGGAAACACTATGCTGACTGCAGAACCGGAGGCCGAACGAGCGGCCATCGCGCTGACGCCGGAGCTTGCGACGAAATACGAGCGGCTTCGCGAGATACTCCGCGAGATGGGGCAGGTCGTCCTTGGCTACTCCGGAGGCGTCGACAGCACCCTCGTCATGAAGGTTGCCCATGATGAATTAGGCGAAGGCGCTGTTGCCGTGACGGGCGACAGCGAGGCGTTTCCGCAGGGCGAAGTGGATGCGGCTCTGGATGTCGCCGCGAAGATGGGCGTCACTGTTACCCGTGTCCGAACACACGAGTTGGCCAATCCCAAATTTGCCGTCAACACCCCTAACCGATGCTACCACTGCAAGACGGAGCTTTTCACCGAGCTCCAGCAGGTGGCGCAGGAGAGGGGGATCCGCTGGATTGTGGACGGCTCCCACGCCGAGGACGGCAAGCCAGGCGACCACCGCCCGGGGCTGAAGGCCGCCGAAGAGCGCGGAGTCCGCAGTCCGCTTCGTGAGGCTGGGTTCACGAAGGCCGACGTCCGTGCCCTGGCCCTATTTCTCGATGTTCCCAACTGGGACAAGCCCTCATTTGCCTGCCTCTCCTCCCGCTTCCCTTATGGCACGAGCATCTCGGCGGATCTGCTGGCGCGTCTGGACGGATGCGAGAGGTATCTGCGCGAGCTGGGCTTCCGGCAGTTTCGAGTGCGGCACCACGATACGGTAGCACGCATCGAGGTAGAGCCGCAAGACATCGTCCGTCTGGTGGAGTTGCGCGAGCCGATCAATGCGCGGTTTAAGGAGCTCGGCTACACCTATATCACCCTCGATCTGGAGGGCTATCGCTCAGGCAAAATGAACGACACGCTGAAAGCCCGTCCGAATCTTATCCCGATCTCGCTGCTCGAGATGGCGGGGCGGTAGCAGGCATATGGATTCGGCACAGCTACGTGAACTGCTCGAGCGGGTAAAGACGGGAGAAACGCAGGTCGAGGAGGCGCTTACCACTATGCGCGCCTTGCCCTTCGAGGATCTTGGATTCGCCAAACTGGATCATCACCGCGCACTGCGCAACGGCTTCCCCGAGGTCATCTACTGTCCCGGCAAGGCGACGGAGCATATCGTGGCCATAGCAGAGCGGCTGGCTCTGCGCTCGCGCAAAGTGCTCGCCTCCCGTGCCTCCCCGGAGGTCGCAGAGGCTGTGCGGCAAGCCCTCCCCAATGCTGTCTACCACTCGCTTTCAAGAATGATAGTCATCCCTGGCACCGATACTGAGGGCGGTGAGGGGACGATTGGTGCAGTTGCCTCAGCCAATGCCGAGGGGCGCAAACAGGGCACGGTGCTGATAGTCTCTGCCGGGACAGCCGACATCCCGGTCGCGGAGGAGGCGGCGATCACGGCAGGGGAGATGGGCAGTCCGGTCGAGAGGCTGTACGACGTCGGCGTCGCAGGAATTCACCGTTTGCTGGGGCATCAGGAGCAGCTGTTCGCGGCGAATGTCCTGGTGGTCGTGGCGGGTATGGAGGGCGCGTTGGCGTCCGTCGTCGGCGGTCTGGTCTCACGGCCGGTCATCGCCGTGCCTACGAGCGTTGGCTATGGGGCCAGCTTCGGAGGGATTTCCGCTCTGCTGACAATGCTCAACTCCTGCGCG
>JANXLO010000289.1 GCA_025355115.1 Chthonomonadaceae bacterium | reverse complement strand
CCTCGGCCAGAAAAAGCATTCTCCATTGGCGAAGGTGAGCGAAGAGTTCTACCGAAAACATCCTAATCCGTTTATTAGACTCTTTGCGGAACTGCCGCGTGGCAAGAATGTGCTCGCGCCCCCGAAACTGGCCATCTGGCCGGAATATCAGGCGGAATTGACCAATGCCTTTGACGAGATCGCGCTCCTGAAAGAGACTCCTGAACAGGCGCTCAAGCATGTTCAGTCAAGGATGCAGCCTAAAATGGATGAGTATCTCGAACGACTCAGGCTTCGCAATGAAAAAGAGGGCAGAGCCAAGTGAAAAATCGACATAGGGAGGCAGTCACCGCCCTCCTGTTCGTCTCGCCCTGGCTGATCGGCTTCAGCGTGTTTCTGCTCTACCCGCTGCTTGCCTCGCTCTACTACAGCTTCTGCGACTACTCCGTCCTGCATCCGCCTGTCTGGGTGGGGTCGGAGAACTACCGCGACCTCTTCCACGACGAGGTGTTCTGGCGCACGCTACAGAACACCGGCCTGTTCGCCGCGCTCGCTCTCCCGATGGGAATGTTCGTCGCGATCTCGCTCGCATTAATGCTGAACGCGAAGATTAAGGGAATGACGATCTACCGTACGCTGTTCTATGTCCCGTCGCTCGTACCCAGTGCCTCTCTCGCGATGCTCGGCCTCTGGGTTTTCAACGGCCAGCACGGTGTTCTCAATGCCGTGTTGGAGCCCCTGCTGAGACTGCTGAACGTCGTCTGGGTGCCTCTGGCGCACCTGTTGAATATAGGGTGGGTGCCGCTGTCGAGTCATCTCCCTGCCTTTCTTCAATTCTCCCTCGGAAGGATGGCGCCGCCCGGATGGATGAGCGACCCGGCATGGTCTAAGCCCGCTCTGCTGGTGCTGGGCATATGGGGCGCGGGCAACTCCATGGTCATCTATCTCGCTGGCCTGCAGGATGTGCCGCAGGCACTCTACGAGGCGGCGGAGCTGGACGGGGCAGGCTGGTGGGCCAAGACCCGTCATGTGACGCTCCCGATGCTCTCGCCCGTTATTCTCTTCAATCTCATCATGGGCATCATCGGCACTTTGCAGGTCTTTACACTGCCCTACATCATGTTCCCAGGGGGCACTCCGGCCCGCTCCACGTACTTCTATACCATGTACCTGTACGACAATGCGTTCGTCTACCTCAAGATGGGCTATGCCTGCGCGATGGGCTGGATCATGTTCCTGATTATCCTCGGCCTGACGTTCACCGCCCTTAAAGCCTCCGAAAAGCGCGTCCACTACTCAGGTGGCTAGAGAGAATAAAGATGGCTGTCGCTCTGAAACATAATCATCGTGACCCGAACCGGCAGAAAAACCCGGTGCTGCTTCATGCAGCGCTTATCGGCTTGTCGTTCCTCTTCACTTTCCCGCTGATATGGATGCTCCTCACTTCGGTCAAGCCGCTGGAGGAGACGATGAGCACCAATATCGTCTGGATTCCGTCGCGCATTCTGCTTCACAACTACTACGATGCCTTCGTCTACCACTCGGACAAGCTCGGCTACATTCCCTTCCTGATCTACGGGCGCAACACGCTTCTGGTCTGTGCGCTTGTTGTCGCGGGAACGGTCTGCTCGAATGCGCTGGTCGCATACGCCTTCGCTCGACTGCGCTGGCCTGGACGTGAGCTGGCCTTCAGCATCACCCTCGCAACGATGATGATCCCGTTCCCGGTTCTGATGGTACCTATCTACGCCCTCTTCAAGAACTTCGGATGGATCGGCACTTTTCGCCCGCTCTGGGTTCCCGCCTGGTTCGGGAGCGCCTTCAATATCTTTCTGCTTCGTCAGTTTTTCCGGACGATTCCCTTTGAGTTGTCTGAAGCGGCTCGGCTCGACGGCTGCTCGGAGTGGGAGATTTTCCGGCAGGTCATCCTGCCTCTTGCTAAGCCTGCGCTCGCGGTCGTCGCTCTCTTCTCCTTCATGGGAACATGGAACGACTTTCTTGGCCCGATGATCTACCTTGTCGACCAGAAGACTTTCACCCTGGGGCTTGGTCTTCAGGCGTACCAGAGTCAGCATGGTGGGACGCCGTGGAACCTCCTCATGGCGGCCTCCGCGATGGTCATGCTGCCGATCATTCTGCTGTTCTTTTTCGCGCAGAAGCAGTTTATTCAAGGCATTGCCGTGACCGGGCTCAAAGGCTGAAAGGGGCTCAGAGGATGATTCGCTGGGGGATTATCGGGTGCGGAGATGTGACGGAAGTGAAGAGCGGGCCAGGATTCCAGCTTGTCGAAGGCAGTTCACTGACTGCTGTCATGCGCCGTGACGGTGCAAAAGCCGAGGACTACGCTCGCCGCCATAGAGTGCCCTACTGCTTCGACCGAGCAGAGTCGGTAATCGCGCACCCGGAGGTGGACGCAGTCTACATCGCGACCCCGCCAGGCTCGCATCTCGACTACGCTCTTGCGGTCTGCGCTGCGGGCAAGCCCTGCTATGTGGAAAAGCCGATGGCCCGTAGCAACACGGAGTGCCTCCAGATGGTCGATGCATTCGAGCGGGCGAAGTTGCCCCTGTTCGTGGCATTCTATCGCCGAGCTCTTCCACGGTTTCTAAAGGCGAAGGAGATGGTCGAGGGCGGACAGTTGGGACGCATAACTGGAGTTAGCTATCGGTTTGCTAGCGATTCTCATCGCCGTACAGACGCCAACAACCTGCCCTGGCGCCTGCAAGCCAAAGAGGCGGGCGGGGGGCTCTTCCTGGATCTCGGCTGTCATACGCTAGACATACTGGATTTCATTTTGGGGCCGTTGGAGAACGTGAGAGGCTCGGCAGCTAACCTCGCTGGCCCGTACGATGTCGAGGACTCCATCTCGCTGCAATTTACTGCTCGTGCCGGTGCGCTTGGCTCGGCCGTCTGGAATTTTGTCGCCGGAGTGTACGAGGACATCATCGAAATTACCGGCACGGACGGGCGCATCTCCCTCTCAACGTTTGGCAATGAGCCCGTGCTCTTTCGCGCCCATCCAGGGGCAGCCAACGCTCATTATCCAGGTCAAGGGCAGAGTGCGTCCGCTCGGCCTCAAGCCCTCGATGAAAGCTTCGATCTGCCAAATCCAACTCATATCCAGCAGCCGATGATCAAGTCTATCGTCGATCAACTGCATGGCAAGGGCCGCTGCGCGAGCACTGGAGTCACTGCATCACGAACCGCCCTCGTCATGGACACAGCTTTGAGTGGTTACTATGGTGGTCGTAAGGATGCTTTCTGGCTTCGACCCGACACCTGGCCTGGCTGGCGGAGGCGTTAGTCCCGACCGGTGAAAGTCAGTGCAGTTGCAGCGGCCGCGGCTCCTGTTCTAAAGTAAAGTGAAACCCAGCCCTGCTGAGAGCACGAACGGTCGCTGGGTGCGATGCCAGCAGTTTCCATGAGAGTCCACTGTGAACGTCCTCAATGGCTATCAGCGCCATTCCCAGGTCGATCCCAATGACGTCTGGGTCGAACCAGTCGCGATCCAAGTTGAAGGCGTCGCTGAAGCCATAGCGTCCCCATAGCCGCTCGCTAAAGCGAGCATACATCTCCTGTGCGGAATCAATCGCTCTTTCTGGGCGGAAGAGAATGGCCGCGATCGCGCCCGTCGGAGAGACCGTTCCATCCTCCGGCCCCGGCGCTCCGAAGGCGCTGTATCCGTCCGGCCCATCACTCGCGTTCAATCCCCACAGGTTCGGGCCGTATGTCTTCCGAGTCGGGGAGTGGTCGAGACAGAACTGCCGATTGATCTCCATCGCCTCCCGCGAGCTCACCCAATAGTCCCAGCCGAGTGAATCGCGCTTCCCTTTGAAGTTGTAGTAGCCGTGCGCCATCTGATGCATGAAGATCGGCCCGCCGGCGAGGGTGCTCCGGCCCCCGTACTCCACCACATTCCGCTCCCAGGCTGTCCAGGACGCCGCAGGTAGCGGCGATTTCGCTCCGAGCCCCAGCAGATAGAGCGACATCAACTCGCAGTAGCGATCCCAGTTGTTGGTCAAAAACCCGCTCTCCGGCTTCCAGCCCATAGCGAGAACGAGCTTGTCCGGCTTTGTCCCGCCGTTCGTTCGCATCCAGTTCCAATCGATGCGATCATACAGGGCATTCGACAGCCTCTCCGCTTCAGTACCTCTCCAAAACTGTCCCGCGCTCACCGCTCCCTCCAGCAGAAGCGCGGTGTCGATCGAGGACAGCTCTGATTTCCAAACCCTCACTCCTGTGCTTTTGTCTATAAAATGGTAGTACCAGCCGTGCACGTTGGGCAGTTTGGAGTTCACGAAGCGCAACGTGAGGATCGCGCGTCTGTACGCCGCATTGTTCGACACCCACCCGTGCGCCACTGCGACTGGCAGGCTGGAGAGTGCATAGCCTGTGCTTGCGATGCTGGCGACGTTGTATTTATCATCGGGGCCGATGTTGCTGGCACGGTCGTTCGTCAAGCCGGTGGTCGAGCTTGTCTTCTCCCAGAAGAAGCGAAAGGCGCGATACTGCACTTGAGCGAGGAGTTGAGGCTGAGTGAGTCCGGGTTGCCGCTGTGCCTGCGAACTGCCCGGCGCAAAGAGGAGGCAGCAGGCAAGGATCGACAGAATCAGAAATGATTTGTTGAGCCTGACAGACATATTTGTTCTCCGACGCGGTTTAGTGTGAGCATAGACGGCGACTCGTATGCTTGTATAGAGTTTGGCATAGATACGTATGATGCCGTTGCGAAGTGCAAAGCGGTGGAGGCATGTGATCTGCCAACCAGCGATCTGTGCATCGACGTAAACTTACAGAGTTACCGTGTTTTTGTGAGGAAGGAGTCTTGACATATCATCAGGAATTGATGTATCGACAAGCAGCATGAGAGTTCATGCTACCTCAAGTCATGTGTTCACGGGAGAAGCTGACATGCCACCACTTGATGATCGCGCCGCAATTTCAAAGGCATTGGCGGAGCCGTCGCGCAGAGCGATATTGGAGAATTTGCGTTTCGGCCAGAAGACCGTCAATGAGATTGTCGGCGCTACGTCGTTGAAGCAGCCGAATGTCTCCAACCATCTGGCGAGGATGCGGGAGCAGGGGATCGTTCGTGGCGAGAGGATAGGGCGCAATATCTACTACTCTATCGCGCTCCCCATTGCGAATCTCCTGCTGCAGATGCATGAAAACGCTGCGGTGGAGGTCTCTGAAGCGGGTGGCGCACACCGCTCTCCCCCTGGCTCCCGCCTAAAAGGATCCGAAGGGCTGGCGGCTCAACAAGAGGACGAGCAGAATTTACGGCCATTAGAGCCAGCAAGTCTGCCTCTGGAGGAGTGGCGAGAGAGTTATTTTCGATC
>JANXLO010000677.1 GCA_025355115.1 Chthonomonadaceae bacterium | reverse complement strand
GCCCGCGCCAAGCTCCAGCACCTGTTTGGCGCGAACTAGCTCAGGATTGGCCGCCAGATGTCGAGCCAGTCCCACCGCCGATTCCCAGAGCAACAGGCCGAAGGGGAAATGCTCGTGCAGATGCGCTCCGTCGAGTAGCGCCTCTTCATTTTTAACTGCCGTGACCTTCCAAATTCGCCCGCTGACATCAATGTGATGGGTCACGAGCTGAAAATTAACTGCGATCTGCGCACGGAGACGCTCAATCTCCTCCAACTCCTTCACGACTCGCTTCTGCCTTCGGGATCCCGGTCAGCTCTCACGCTTTGCGCCTGCAAATGTTAGATCCTTCGAGCGCATCCGCCTGATGCCGAAAACTGACAAAGAGGTTGTGAGGATAGTCAACAGGACAGCGATGACGAGACTGAGCAGCCATAGTCCCAGGCCGCCAAGTCCGAGCATTTGGTTTACGGCGGTTACATAGCCGATAAGATGTCTGCCCAGATGAATGGAGGCCTGAACAATTACCTGTATCAGTACTGCCCACATGCAGCCGGCATACTGCGTTGGAATCTTCGGGAAGAGGCTGGCGAGAGCCATCGTCAGCATCCCAAGCGTCAGCACCAGCGTTAGAGCGGACAGCATCATGCCGGCCCATATTGCCAGCGAAATCGGCCCCAATTCACGCAGATTCACGAGAGTGAGCACGAGCGTCCACGTCCCGAGGGACGCGACGAAAACGCCCGCTGGAATCAGCATCCCGACCAGTTTTCCGACAACGATGCCGAGGTTGCTCATGGGAGTCAATAGTAGGAACCCGAGAGTGGATTTATCGCGCTCGATGATGAAGGCTTGAAATGTCGCGAATCCCGCGAACATCGCTCTGAGGAGCATCGCGATATAGAGCAGGCAGATAATGCTGCCGCCTGTCGTCATTCTGCCGAACAGCGCCGTCGCCATTCCGCCGCCGAACAGTTCAGGGACGATTGGCAGGCCGAGCTGAAGCGTCAGAGTAGCCGCGACCATCAGGATGAGTACGCCGCGCACGGTGGAGAAGTCGAGCTTGCCGCGCAGGCGCACCCGTAGCTCCTTGACCATGACCCCGTTGTCGGACACTTTTTGGATTGCCGCGATCAATTGAAGAACCAGGGGAGTGTCGGACTGAGGCAGCTTCTCGCCTTTGAGCGTCAGCGGGGGATCGGAAAATACCTCTTCTCCAACGCGAGTAGGGTCGATGGGCACCTGACGCACATTCTCAGGCATCTGCGCCGTGTACCTGATTCGCATCGCAGCCGCCGTCAGCGTCAGTGCTGTCCCAACAGAGGCGCATTCGAGCGGCCATCGCCACCAGGCGGCCTTGGGATCGAACAGGCTAGTCAATGGAAGCCAGGGGAGATGCCCAAGATAGATCATTCCCAGCGTTGGGCTGAAGTAGGCCAGGGGCTGGAAGACCGTCAGATGGTAGCCGGACAGCAGAATGGTCCACGCGATGCTGATGGCAAGGCCCAGGACAATCGCCATCTGCCCGAACACCCGGCTCGCCCCATAGCAGAGTGCCATTCCACCCAGGCCAATCGCCAGCATGCGCCCCGTGAGCGTGAGGAGGACTGGCATGAACGGGCTGGTGCGGGAGATGAGGGCGCAGGCCAGCGTGAAGAGCAGAAGAAAGACGAACGGCTCCGCAGTGTAGCGAGCCGCCGCCGCGAAGGCCATTTTACGCACGGCAGGGCGGGCGGCCTTCGTCCCTCGCTGCCATGCGGCGAGCTGACTGACCCGATATAGCCCCCGCCAGATCGTCGCGAAAAGCAGCAGGTAGACGAAGCCCGTAATGCCATTCGCACTGCTGCTCTTCAGGCCAGTGTTCGCCGCGAAGCCAAGGCCCCCGTTCTGCACCCCCCACTTCCACAAATAGCCCGTTACGATGAACATCTGACCGATCCGCACGGCGCCCTCGAGGTGGCGGCGCGGCAGGTAGGTCGCCTGCTGAGCGAGATCGCGAAAAGATCCGACGCTCATGAACTCGCTCGTGCGCACTATCTGGAGATAACGCGCCAGCGCAAAGAGCACGAGCACGAAGGGCAGAGGAGGAAACGGAATTCCGAACCAATCGAACGGTGTAATTAGCCCCCGCCCGATCAGCAGGGGCCAGGAGAGGAGCGAGGGCATCAGCAGCTTGATGATGGAGTCGGGGAAGTACGGGTGCAAGATATCGTAGAGTCCAGCGGGACCGCGTCCGCTGATGAGTGCGAAGAAGGCGACGAGCATCGGCAGCACGAAGACCAGCGCCATCCAGCCGCCGGAGCTGCTTTGAGCGTTCGATTGAAGGCCCGAATTGGTCTGTCCAGTCCCCATTGCGGCCTGCGCCATCGCCGCGTTATTGCCGATCGATGCCTGTGTGGGGGAGACAACTAATGCTGTCTCGCTCAAAATTGGACGCCGCCACAGGGGAAAAGAGACGGAGATCAGGCCGAAGACGACATAGAGCATTAGAAGATCTAGCCCGCTGATTCCGTCAAGCCCTATGCAGAGAACATAGAGAGGGAGAAGCGCGAGCGCCGTCCGCATGCCTACGAGCCAGGGGTAGACGCCCACCTGAAGCAGCAGCTGGAAAGGCGTCATCGGCAGCAGAAGCAAAGAGGAGAGAGTGTCCTTATGCGCCTCCTGCGCGAGCATGAGGGTCGCCCGAGCCTGTGAAGCTCCCGCGATGAACCAGACATGCAGTCCTGCGATCAAAATGCAGAGCACGGTTCCCAGATCACCGCCAAGAAACCAGGGAATGTTCACATTGCTGAGCATCAGCAGCCATATGCCCCACATTCCGAAGCCGCCCAAAATCAGCATGACTCCAGCCATCCAGGCGAAAAGCTTGAAAGGCTGTTTGCGTTTTATGTCCCGGCGGTGATCCCGGTTCACAAACGGGTTGTCATGCCAGTTCTGGCTGTCCGTGAGAGCTTGGTTGTGCAGGGGCGACAGAAGCGGTAGGCGCATAGTGAGTGTTTTCTCTTGAAAAGTTGTCAGCCCTTGGCAATTGACTTTCCATGAGGCTCGGACTCATGGAGACGAGCGCAAGGGAGCGTCTGCTACCGAGCTTTGCTGGCGCGGCGAAGATCAGCGAGTGTTTTCTCGAACTCCTTCATCGCGGTAGCATATCCGACGAGGTCACGGGCAGCTAGCTTTGCCTGTGCGGCGTCGTACTGGCCGGATGCCTTTTCGATCAACGAGCGCACCGCCACAGGCAGAATGGGAGCAGGGCCGCTCGACGGGGATTCGTTTGAGGGGCTATTGGGCGCGCTTGGGGCAACTTCACCGCCCTGGAAGAGTGAGGCGAGCGCACGGTCGAGCGTGTCCTCCATCACTGCGCGCCCGCCGAACGCCACGATGACCTTCTGGAGCTGCGGAAGCTTGTTCGCCTGACCGCTGGCCTCGACGTAGAGGGGGGCGATGTAGAGCAGTGATTTTTCGATTGGGATGACCAGGATGTTGCCGAGGCTAGCGCTGGAGCCGCCCTGTCGCAGGAGCGAAAGCTGCGGCGAGATCACGCGGTCGCTGTTGATGAGCTGAACCATCTGAGACGGGCCCGCCACGGAGGCCGACTGCGGAAAGCGATACAGCACCAGTTCGCCGTAGTGGCCGGGATCGCAACGGGCACACATCCAGCCCAGGATATTCTGTGACTCTCGGTTGATCGGCGCGAGCGGGCTCATCAGCAGGAACTCCGTCTGGCCATGCGGGGCCTCCGGAAGCCGCATGATGACGTAGTAGGGCTCCATGCGCTTAAGGTTGCTGACTGGCGGCTGATCGACCGTTGAATCGCCGCGCTTGACGACGGGGGACTGGTCGATATTCGGCTCGACCGGAATCGCCCAGGCATCCTCCTTGAGATAGAAGACACGCGGGTCGTCAACATGGTAGGAGGCGTAGACGGATCGCTGGAGTCGGAACAGATCCTCAGGATAGCGCAGATGAGCGCGGAGGCCGTTCGGCATCTCGGACATCGGATGAAGCAAGCCGGGGAAGATGCGGCTATAGGTCTGCGCGATGGGGTCGTTGGGGTCTGCGAGATAGAGCCTGACTGTGCCGTCGTAGGCGTCGACGGTGGCTTTGACGCTGTTGCGTATGTAGCTCGGCGCGACGAAGGTGACCGGGTTAACCTGCATCTCCTGCGGAGTCGAGTAGGGATAATTGTCGGAGAGCGTGTAGCAGTCGATCATCCAGACCAGCTTGCCGTCGTCAGGGTTGACAACAAGATAGGGATCCGTGTCCTGTTGCACAAAGGGAGCGATGGTCTGGAGGCGATCGCGGATGTCGCGATGGAACAGAACACGGGTGTCGCCGGTGAAGTTCTTGGCTAGCAGAACGTTGGCGTCGCCGAAGCGGATGCTAAAGGCGGTCTTGCGAAGCTCGGAGTTGCCGATTCGAATGCCGCCTTTGCCCTTATAGTTTGTGTACCGATCCTGAGACCCGGCGACGCTGGCGTTTTCGGTGGCGGGATAGTCGAACTCGCCCTGCGCCGTGTCCGTAAAGACATAGTCATGCGCGAGCAGGCCGTAGTAGATGTCGGGCTGCGAGACCTTTAGCTCGGGGGCCTGAGCGGAGGCAGTCACGGGCAGGCCGGAGAGGAAGTACTCCGGATTGCCGTCCGCGATCCGGTTGACGGGGCTCATCGCGATCCCGTAGCCGTGCGTGTAGCCCAGGCGTTGATTCTGCCAGGTCTGCGCGGCGGCGGGGAGAGCATCGGTGTCCATCTCGCGAGCTGCGAGCATGACCTGCCGCATCTTGCCTCCAATGAGGTAGCGGTCGATATCTATATTATAAGCGCGGCTGTCGCCGACGGCCACCTGCTCAAACTTATAATAGGGCTTGATGGACTGAAGCTGGGAATAGACTTTGCCCAGATATTCGTAGTCCCACAGGCGCACGTTATCGAGAGTGTCGCGATTGGCCTGAAGGCCCGCGGCGGTCAGGCTGTTGTCAGCAGGAAAATTGTCGACGCGGCGCACGCTCTCCAGGCCGAAGCCTTGCCGCGAGAAGGCGATGTTGCGGCGAATATACTCCTGCTCCTGCGTGAACTGGTTCGGCTCGACTATTGTCTTCTGGACGACCGCAGGAACCAGATTCCCGAGTAGCAACATGACGGCCAGCCAGGCTGCGGCGCCCGTCAGCGGCCAGCGGAATCCCGGCCCGCCGCGCAGTGTGAGGAGACAGGCGAGAGCGGTGAGGACGAGCAGTCCCGCCTGCGCATTGAGCGCGAACAGGCGATAGTGCAGATCGGTGTAGCCTGCTCCGGTGAAGATCCCGTTGTCGTGAAACAGCAGACGATAGGCGTCGAGCCGAGTGGCGAACGCCTGCACGAGCGCGATGGCGGCAACGAGGGCCAGCAGTTGAGTCCGCACGCCACCTTTGACGTCCGGCAGCCCGGCGAAGGAGTCGATGGCGGTGTCGGCCACATGGATAAGCACTACTGCGATCAGGGTGATGATGAGTGCGCCGAGCGCGAACGTGGCGATGGAGCTGAGAAAGGGGAGGCGGAAGACGTAGAAGCTGATGTCGTTGCCGAAGATCGGGTCGGCGCGGTGGAAGGGCACGGCGTTGCGAAATTCAAGCCACTGCGTCCAGTTGTCCGCGGCGAGGCGCCCTGCCCAGAGGCTGAAGAACGCAGAGACGCCGAGGATGATCCAGCTGATGGCCCGCTGCAGCGACTGTCCCCACGCCGGGCCGAATCGCTCCATCAGAAATCTGTCCGACTGCTCGGGCGCGAATCGTCGCGCCAGCATTGCGTTGCCATGGAAAAGTGCGAAGAAAATCAGGCCGAAAACAAGAAAAAGAGCGGTCTTTGCTACGATTGTAGTGGTGAATACTCCCGCATAGCCGACTTCCCCGAACCAGAGCCAGTCGGTATAGAGCGGAACTGCGTCGTGATAGAGGATGAACAGTATCAGAAAAAGCCCGAGCGCGGTGAAGATTTTGCGGAAGTTCGGACGCGGTGCACTTTGATTATCGTCATCCGGAAAAATAATCTCCGGTCGGTCTCTTTTTGCCATGGGAGGAGGTCTCCTTCTGAGGGCGCTGCGATCCCCTGCGGCCGAGTCCCTTCAGCGTCAATTATAACACAACGCGGAGGGCCGGTCAAACACATCGGGCAAATGTTGTTGTAAGCCTAATACTAGCAAGTGCTAGCTAAAGAGATATAGTGCTGCTGGCAGTGCATAAATATGATTGTACAGCACTTAGAGCGAATGATGGCTTAACGCGAAGCGGCAAATGCCGAAAGTTGTGCTATGTCTGCGCGCTTACAGTAAATAAATGACGTCCAATAAGCGATAGTGCTGTAAATGAACTTGACTTGACTGTTCATGCATGATACAATGAAATATGGCAACTATCCACGAGGTGGCGCAAAAAGCAGGAGTTTCGGTGGCTTCCGTCTCGCGGACGTTCAGTTCACCTGAAGTCATGAACGACAAGACGCGACAGCGCGTTCTCGACGCTGCGAAGCTGCTTGACTATCGTCCACGCCAGCGGCGAACTCCAGCGCCGGATTGCACTGCAAATGGTTGCATCGGTTTTCAGTTCTTTGCAGCACATAGCACGGACAATTTACATACAAATACATTCTATGCGCCCATGTTGTCAGGAGCCCAGTCCGAAGCATCTCTGCTCGGCCTATATCTGATGCTTGACACCACGGATCGGCACAGCATATCGCAGGAGTTGCCCCGAATGATCGTTGAGCGGGCAGTGGGAGGAATGCTTCTGGTTGGGACAGCGGAGGCCGCGATTCTGGAAATGTTTGCTCGGCACGTTCCGCAGATCGTGCTTTTGGACAATCGAGACGAGACAGGCAACTACGAAAGTGTACTTTCCGACGGTTTCGGCGGTGCGTATGCTGCCGTTACGTATCTGCTTGAACTAGGCCATCGGCGGATCGGCTTTTTTGTCACGGAGCCGCAGGTGACAACTTTCACAGACCGCTTGCGCGGCTACAGAAGCGCGCTTTTCGAGTCCGGGATCACGCCTGATAAGTCTCTCCTGGCTTCTGGTCAGTCGGAGTTCGAAAGCGAAAAGGCGCTTGTGCAGATGCTGCACTCACCGCTTCGGCCTACCGCTCTGATCTGCGTGAACGACAAGCATGCGCTGGATGCCGTGCGAGTTTGCAGAGAACTCGAGCTTAAAATCCCTGAGGATCTCAGTCTAATTGGATTCGACGATGTTCCATTTGCCGCGCATATGCACCCTCAACTCACGACGGTGAGGGTCAACAAAGAGTTCATGGGGCGGCTGGCGGTCAGAAGGCTGCATGAGCGTATGCAGCACGCGCTGACAAATAAATGTCCAGAGCCGGCAGTCAGCGTTCATGTCCCTGTGTCACTAATTTTTCGCGCCTCCTGCATCTCCCCGAGAGTGTCGGGGTAGCCGGGCGGCCATCTACGGAATGCACTCTGATGTCCGTTCCGTTACTTCAAAGAGGAGAAAAGCTGTGTCGTTCCGTTACCTGCGCGCCTCTTTCTTCGGCTGTCTAGTTCTGCTTGCCGGTCTCTCCGTCACGGGCTGCAACAGTGGCAGTACCGTCACTAAGACCGAGGAAGACAAATTCAAAAACCCGCCGAAGGAAATGCCCGAGGAGGCCAAACGCTATATGCGTGACCATGGCGGCCCGTCTCCCAATGCCAAGGCTCCAACCCAAGGGGCGCCGAAGTAATTTTTTCATCCCACTGTTCGCCATCCTGCATCCATCAACTATCAAAGGAGAGTGTTCCATGGTTTCTAGTAAGAAAGCGTTCACACTGATTGAACTGCTAGTCGTCATCGCCATCATCGCCATTTTGGCGGCAATTCTATTCCCTGTCTTCGCGCAGGCTCGTGAGAAGGCCCGCGCCATCAGCTGCATATCGAATATGAAGCAGTTGGGCACGGCGGTCATGATGTATAATCAGGACTACGACGAATCGTTCCCCATCGGCCTCGGCAACAGCTGGTGGCAGAACACCTGGGTCCGCAACACACAGCCCTATGTGAAAAACTATCAGGTGTTCCGCTGTCCCGACGACGCGGTGGCGCTCGACTCTAATATAAGCTGGGCCGGGATCCGCGTCTCCTATGCCTCCAATGCCCTCATCGGCTGGGACGGCAGCGCCAACTCCCTGTTCGGCGTGATGGGGCTTGCGCAGCCGAAATCCGAGGGCGGCTGGATGGGCAACACCACCCAGTCGATGGCGGCGGTAGGACGACCCGCTGAGACGATCATGATGAGCGAGAAGCATGAGAAGGAGAACGCTTCCGACTGGGGAATGGGCTGCCTGCTGACCGGCGTCAACTGGTGGGACTGGAACTCGCCGGGCGAGCAGCCAGACGGAACCCGCAGCGTCACTGCCGCCTATCCGAATGGCCCGAACGGAGCGGTCACCGCCGCGCATAGCATGAACGCCAACTTCGCCTTCTGCGACGGCCATGCCAAATCCGTTCGTCCTTCAGCGACGAACCCGGATCCCAAGAATCGTCCTCAGGACAATATGTGGAACGCGACTCGCCAGTAGTTTCCGCTCCTCAATAAACAGTGCCTCTGTTGGCTGCTAAGGCACCTCTAAAAGAAAGGCTCCGGCAAACACTCTTTGCCGGAGCCTTTCTGTATGTCACGGACTGCGCTGTTGTCTGTCGACGAAGCAAAGCCTGCAAACGTGATTCGCTCTCGCTGCGATAATATGTTATAATCCGGAAATACCGGGTTTATGTTCTGCACAGAGCAGGAGGGCATTCGGATGCGAAGAGATATTTCGACATCAGTACAAGGAATTTTGGCGCTGGCATTAACAGCCTATTCAGGCGCGGCTTTCGCGCAGAATCCGCCTGCCGGGATGCCTTCAGGCAACGGCTCCGCCAACAGCGCTATTAGCTCCGGTTCAGAGAAATTCGACGACAAAAAGGTGAGTGTCGACGCTGACGGCGCGAAGCTCGTCGACGTTCTGCCGAAGCTTCTGAAGAGCGTGGGCGCGGAGTTCATCATCGCACCGGAAGTCAAAAACGCCCTTCTCTCCGGGCATCTCACCAATGTAAAGTTTAAGAGTGCCTTGGATCTGCTATTGCGAGTCAGCACGATTCCCGTTGAAGTTACATACACGGAAGGCATGTTCCGCTTCTCGAAGAAAGTGGAGCTACCCGCAGCAGATACTACCCCGAGCAGCGAATCCGCTCTTCCACTCCCGCCGAAGCAGGGGGAAGCGATAGTTGATGTCCGGAAAGCGGGGACAGAAAATATCATCCGTGCGCTTACCGGTCAAGACCCCTCCATCTTGCCCCCCAATCCTTCCGGCTACTCAAGCGGCAGCGTCACCAGTCACTCCAGCTACTCAAGCTTCGGATTTTCTCCGAACGGGGTCCGATTGGGCAGCGCCAGCAGCCAGATGAATTCCCAGGGCGGCAACGGCTCTCAATCCTCTGGAGGCGGCTCGATCACTATTTTTGGACACACCTTCCGACTGGGAAACAGCGGGAACACCGGCCGCAACGGGAGCAGTGGCGGTAGGTAGAAATCGCCTTTCTGAATTAGCTCGCTTCATTGCCGCTCACTGAAAGGTGAGCGGCATTTCTCTGAGTTTCAACTGCTGTCACTCAAGACTGACCGAGCGATTCAGCGACCGGTGCGCTTTATCGAGATGAGCAGGCCGTCGATGCCCTGACTTCTCAGCACGGGTACGATGGTGGACACAAGATCGGGATGATCTGCGACAGCGGAACTGTAGCGCTTGGTCCCGCTCGTGGCAGCCTCATCCAGGACTTCGTCCGACAGCGTGTTGTCTCCTAGAACCAGCCCTCCTTCTCGAACTAATGGAACGACCTTGTGTAGATAGTCCACATAGCCGTCCTTGTCCGCGTCTATGAACGCCATATCAAACAGCGCTTCCCCGCTCGCACCCATCCGCGAAAGAGTCTCCAGTGCCGGTCCTACTCGCACCTCTACTTGTGCGGTCAGCCCGGCTCGCTCGATGTTCTTGCGAGCGACGTCGGCATGGTGCGCGTCGAGCTCCAGCGTGATCAGTTTCCCATGCGGAGGCAGCGCGCGGGCGAGCCATATCGTGCTGTACCCGCCCAATGTCCCGATCTCCAGTATGCGCTCGGCTTCGCTCATGAGGGCAAGCAGGTGCAGCAGCTTGCCCTCGCTCGCCGACACATTGATGCGCGGGAGTCCTTCGCGCGCCATGTCCTCACGTGCCGCAGTCAATGCGGCATCCTCCTGCGCGAAGTGCCGACTTATGTAGGCATCGTACTCATGAAGGATCGGCTGGTGTTCTGGCATTTCTCATCTCCTTTTGAGCGAACTTGGGCAAACGACGTCGTCGGAATCACCAGCCTTGAGTGCCTGCGCTACCCTTGAAAGGGCCGACGATCTCACTGGTGATCCATCCGCCATAGAAGTCGCCGGGCTGTGCCCGCACGATCTCGCCATCCACCGTGCATCTGTCCATTTTACCGGGGTAGAAAGCGATGCACCCTTGAAGCGCCGCAAAGGCAGGCGTAGGGTCGGGGTAGAACCAGGCGGCATTGAGAACTTGACGGTCGCCGACGACAAGAGCATAGTACCCTACGCTGCCCTTCCACTCGCAGTAGGAGTGCTCAGATGTGCGAATGAGATATTGCATCTGAACCTCGTCTGGGGGAATATAGTAGACAGGCGGATGGCTGGTCTCCAGCACACGGAGGGGGCGATGGGCATCGACTATGAGGACGCCATTGAAGACGATCTCGATATGGCGAGTCGTCGCCTCGATCCGTGGCGGGCGAGGGTAGTCCCACACCGACTCTTGGCCTGGTCTTGGCGGAATGCGTTCTGCTCTCAATTTTCTCTCCTCTCGTGAACTCAGCGGTAGGCAAGCGCGTTATAGTGGGTATACGAATGGGAGTGAGCGATGAGACTTCGTGCTCGACTGCCATGAGAGCGATCTGGCCCGATGCGAACGCCGGGCCGTTCAAGGAGCAGAGACATGACACCGCGAGTGCGTGAGATTTTGAGCTGCTACGGGAGCGACAACCCTGGAACTTTGACCAATCTGGCACGCCTGATGAATCATGGACGGCTGGCCGGAACGGGCAAGCTGGTCATTCTGCCGGTTGATCAGGGCTTCGAGCATGGGCCGGGGCGCAGCTTCGCGCAGAACCCGCCCGCCTACGACCCGCTCTACCATTTCGAGCTGGCACTGGAGGCTGGATGCAGCGCCTACGCCGCACCGCTAGGCTTCCTCGAGGCTGGCGCTAGGGAGTTTGCAGGGGAGATCCCACTCATCCTCAAAGCCAACGACCACGATGTGCTGATGAATGAAAAAGACCCGATGCAGGCCCTTACGGGCAGCGTCTCCGATGCGCTGCGCCTGGGCTGCGTGGGCATCGGCTTCACGATCTATCCCGGCTCCGAGCATCGACTGGAGATGTACGAGCAGATACGCACTATAGCTATCGCGGCCAAACGCTCCGGCCTCGTCGTCGTGATCTGGTCGTATCCGCGCGGCTCCCAGCTGAGCAAGGAGGGCGAGACGGCGATCGACGTCTGCGGCTACGCAGCTCACATCGCAGCGCAGTTGGGCGCGCACATCATCAAAGTCAAAATCCCGACGGCGCACATCGAGCAGGCAGAGGCGCGAAAAGTATACGAGGAGTGCAAAATCCCCATCGCCACCCTGGCCGAGCGGATTCGACATGTGGTGCAGTGCTGCTTCAACGGGAGACGCATACTCATCTTCTCTGGTGGAGCTTTCGAATCCGACGAGAAGCTTCTGGAGGAGGTGCAGGGTGTTCAGGACGGCGGGGGGCATGGCTCCATCATCGGTCGCAACTCATTTCAGCGCCCGGAGGCCGAATCACGCGCTCTGCTTGCCCAAATCATGAACATCTACAGCAAGCAGGCATAGGTCCTATGGGGAAGGGGAGCTAGGTGCCAGCTCCTATTTGCGCAAGTGCTTCATATTCTATAGGTTGCGAAGGTCATGAAATGTCGAAAATATGCCAGAATCATCGGTGCATGAAAGCATGGCAGTCTGGATGCCCAGGTGCGGCCCGAGGAAACGCAAATAGAGCGCGGGGGTGATGGCGTGAGCGATACGGAGCGCAAGCCGGCGCGCAAAAACAGCTTGAGGACGCGGGCGGAGGAGAAGCGCAAGCTTCTGCAAGTACGGCTGGTCGTGGGCGTGATCGCCGTGCTCATGATCGGCGCGACGGCGGTGCGCTCCATGTTCCTCCCGAAATCGGAGGACAGGAGAGCGGTAACAGTAGTAATCGAGCGCGGCAAAGGAGTGGGGGGGGTCGGGGAGACGCTGGTCCGTGACGGCGTGATACGGAGCGCGGCGGCCTTCCAGTTCTATGTTCGCTGGCACGGTGCGGCGAGCAGGCTCAAAGCTGGACGCTACACTTTGTCAGGTGCTATGAGCCTCGCGCAGGTGCTCCGCGCACTGGAGCAGGGGCCGGGTCGTGATGCGGCCGGCCGCCTGCGAATCACCGTGCCCGAGGGCTTCACGCTGGCACAAATAGCTGAATCCCTCGAGGAGAGAGGCATCTGCAGCGCGGACGCATTCCAGCAATTTGCGGCCAAGCCGACGGCCTGGACCAGCGGCGACTATGGATTTGCGCTCCCCAAGGAGACACTCGAGGGCTACCTCTTTCCCGACACCTACGACTTCCTTCCTGGCTCCACTCCAAGCGCAATCGTGCATGAAATGCTGTTGAACTTTTCACGCCGGTTTGCACGTCCCAAAGAACAAGAGATATCCGGCAGCGGGCACAGCCTGCACGAGATAGTGACGCTCGCATCGCTGATCGAGCGGGAGGCGAAGATTTCCGCGGACCGCACGCGGATCGCCGGCGTGCTGGAGAATCGGTTAAAAAAAGGCATGAAGCTTGAGATCGACGCAACGGTGCTGTACGCCCTGGGCCACCATAAAAACAGAGTGTACTATAAGGATTTAGAGGTGGATTCGCCCTACAACACGTATCGCGTCGTCGGACTGCCGCCCGGCCCGATCGCAAGCCCCGGCATAGCGTCCCTGGAGGCCGCGCTTCATCCGGAGGCGAACGACTATATCTACTATGTCGCGCGCAAGAGCGGCGCTCACGTCTTCTCGCGAACACCTGCCGAGCATGCGGCGGCTGTGCGGAAGTCGAGAGCGGAGCGCAGCGTTCAGAGCGGAGGTGCGCAGTGACCGATTCCTCTTCGCAGGAGCTGCCGCAGCCATCCGTGCAGGAAGTCGCGCAGACGGCCATGCAGGAGGCAGCTGTCAGCCCTCCCGAGATTGTGCGCGAGGTGTTAGCTGAAGCGAAGGAGGGACAGATTGTCCCGACGGTGCATCCGCCCCGTCCAGGCTGGCTCATCTTCTGCCCGCACAGAATGGTTGAAAGCGTCACGCAACTGAGGCCGCAGGATCTGCTGGCGCAGGGGCTGAGAGGCATCATACTCGACCTCGACAATACGCTCGTCCTATGGCATCAGGAGGAGATGACCAAAGAAATTACGGAGTGGTTGGAGGAATTGAAGGCGGCGGGGTTGAAACTGTGTATACTGTCCAACTCCGTTCTCAGCACCCGATCTGAGCGCATTGCGGAGAAGCTCCAGTGCGCATTCGTTCGGCAGGCGGCGAAGCCGAGCCGTCAGGGATTTCGCAAAGCCATGTTGGCGATGGAGACGACCCCCGCGG
>JANXLO010000671.1 GCA_025355115.1 Chthonomonadaceae bacterium | reverse complement strand
CGAGGCAACAGTCGTTTGAAGGACGACTTCGGCGGTCGGCATCTGCGGGTGCGGGGGCATGCGAAGGCGCATCTGCATGTCATGTTCGGACTGTTGGCTCTTTTTGCCGATCCGTGGCTCAAGTTCGTGCGCAGTTAGGAGGCTGCGCGCCTCCTTCGCAGCGTGAGACGGGTTTCTTGACCCGTGCGCCCGCAGACACGTCTGGTGGGACGCTTTCCGTCAAGAAAAGGCGTTGGCCGCCTCTGTTTCTCGGCGCGATCGGTCGTCAGGCCGCTTCGTGGCCCGGTTCCGGGGCAAAGCAAACGAAACGACGACCGACTTTTGAAAAAGGCTCCTTATACAGAAATTATGCGGAAATGCTGTGCGGTTCGTAGCGTAGCCAATACTCCAACCAGGGCGGCGCAACCGACATAAAGTGCGACCAACTTCCGCCCGGTTCACTATTGTCGCCGAGGCCTCCATGTTCCATAATACGCAAGAGGGTAAAACCCATGTCAATTAGGGTGTTTAGTAGTTTGCTTAGAGTTTGGCGATACTCCCGCGTGTATCGAATCTCTTCATTAACCGGCAGGTTTTCCGGCTTACTGAACTTCCAGACCCAATCCGCATCCGGCAGAGTAACTAATGCCCCGTCCGTGTAAGGCAGTTTTACCGTGTATCCTTCTCCGTTCCAATCCTGCGCCGCCAATCCGGTAAAGAAAGGGTTCGTGTTGGCGAACGTATAAACGCCACCCGAACGGATGATCCGTGCCACTTGCTCAAAGACGACTCGCGCTTCCGGCACAAAACCAAGCGAAAAGCCCTGACAAACAACATCGAAAGAAGCGGGCGCAAGCTAGGACAAATCACGCATATCGCCTTGCAGCGTCACGACCGATACACCGTAATGCTTCGCGGCCTGCCGGTCACATTCAAGTTGGGCTTCCGATAGATCGAAAACGGTGACATTGGCGCCGAGTAGAGCAAAGGCTGCCGACTGCGAACCGCCCCCTGCGGCAAGGCAGAGTACCTCTTTACCGCGCAAATCGCCCAAAAGCCCATAAGGGTCAATGTGTTCGCGGGCATTGTCGGCGTCCAGCGCCAGATACGGGCTTGCAAAAGGAGCCTCCGCCTTAACTAAGGCTTCCCACCTTTTGATGTTGAACTGCGCTATCTCATCCATTAATCAATACTTCTTTCAGTATGCTTTTGTGGCTTCCGGGTAACATTCTCTGGACGCGACATCATACCTACGCCAACATACGCCAAGTGCGGCTATCGCAGGCATGGCTCGCTACTTAATTTGGGTGTAGGCTCATTTTTCCTGTTTTTTACATAAGGCCATGGGCAGATAGGCAGGGGGTGGCAGGAAATCGCCCCGTTTCCGACGAAATATGTTCCTCGCCGTCTGAGTCAACTCCCCCTTGTGGGAAGACAAAATGACCAAACAATCGCTCGCCCCGGCAGAAGCAAGAGAGATCGCCGAACGGATGGCATCCAGCACGGTTTCGCCGGAAGTGCAGCGCATCCAGACTCAGTTCCGAATGCAACTTGCGGCCGATTGGCAGATTACCCAGGGCGCGAGGGTTCTGGAAATCGGCTGTGGACAAGGCGATATGACCGCCGTTTTAGCCCATTGCGTAGGAAGCGCCGGTCACATCATGGCAGTGGACAGCGCCTCGCCCGACTATGGCGCGCCGCTGTCGCTGGGGCAATCGGCGCACCATCTCAAAGCCACACCCTTGGGAGAACGCATTGATTTCCATTTCGAGTATGACCTGATGAATCCCGTGCTGTCGTTTCCTGCCGAGGCTTTTGACTGCGCCGCTCTGGCGCATACCTCGTGGTATTTTGCCTCTTTGGAACAATTGCGTGGGCTTCTGCTGCTTCTCCTCCCTTGGGCAAAGCGACTGTGTTTCTCGGAATGGGACATGGAGGCGCGCCCGTTGGAGCAAGCGCCTCATCTGCTTGCCGTCTTGATTCAGGGCCAGGTCGAAGCCTACAAAACTGAGAGCATCAGCAATGTGCGAACTCCTTTTTCGCGAAGCCGCTTCAAGCAATTGCTGCAAGAAACAGGCTGGCAGACACAATTCGAAACGCTTCTTGATACCTCTCTGCTTCAAGATGCCGATTGGGAAATCGCCCACTGTCTCCGTCATTCCCTCACGGAAGCGACAGAATGGAACCTGCCCGCCAAACTACAAACTCTGTTGAGCAGCCAAGTCGAGACGCTTCGGCAAATGGCAAGCAACGGCAAAAATCATCCGCTTCCCGCCTATTCGATTGTGGCACAGTGAATTCACGTTTAGACTAATTTGGCCCCGTAGAGCGTCAGGGGCCGAAGCTTTTGAGATTGAGTAGGCTAACTCAAATGAGACTATAAGAATTAATAGCGAGTTGGAACAGCGAACGAGCTGTTATCAACTTGCCATTAATTCTTCGCAATGAGATTAAGAACCCCTTCTTAATCTCATTGATGTATGAGACGATGCCGATTTTAGGCCCGATTTAGTCTAAAAGTGAATTTGAGAATAATACAAGAAAAAATAGAATGCGCGGGAAAGCGAACAATGGGGATTATGGCAGATGATTTATTGAACATAAAAAACCGCCGATACGGTGATGAACCTGGCTTCGGCGGGTGCATACCAAATAAACGACCGATTACGTGACATTTTCCTGGCATCAGGGCAGCGATTTGCCAAAGTGTGGATTTTTTACACCAATCCTTGCGGCTGCCCAACATTCAGGCGAAGTGTAGGGGCTGCGCGACATCTCGGAGGAGTGGCAGCAGGAGAATAAAGTGGGATTTCAGGAAGCGTTCCGTGATATTGTGTTGAAGCCGTTGCGTGAGGACGAAGAAATCAAGCAAGAAGTCACTCAGTATCTTATCGCCTATCAGCAAAGCAGAACCGAATTTTCGTCGTTTGATCATTATATCCGCAGGAAAATACTGGGGTATGCGCGAACTCCCTGCGAAACCCAGGCGCTTGCGCTGCTATACAGTTATACCTATATGCCGATGCACCTGGACGGAAACAAAAAGGTGATTGAGCGCGAGTACCAGACATTTTTCAAGCCGTACATCTATCAAAAGCCCGCGAATGTTTGGATGATTGATGTCGGTTGCGGCCCGATGACCGCGTGTCTGGCTCTGGCGGATTTCCAGCATAGTTTACCTGCAAAAAAACGGCTTGATCTGGATTATCTGGGGTGTGACATCCATTCTTTTATGACGGACATCGCCTTGAGTTTCCACAGAAAGAAAAACCAAAATGATCTTTTTGGAGAGCATTTTCGAGGACGCTACCCTGACATCAAAAATCCGAGCTGGTGGGAGCAAGTGGATGGCCCGGTCAAAGCCGGAGGAGCCCTCGTTTTTTATTTTTCCTACTTTTGGGAGCAAGGCGGGGTCACGGAAGAAGTCGGCAAATGGGTGGATTGCGTGAAGCGTCTTTCTCTTCAAGCCCGCGCCGAGAACACGTTCCTTGTTTACTTGAACCGCGATTTGGGCGACAGCAGCAGCGCTTATACCGAATTCAAGCAAAGACTCAGGGAACGTCCCAACACGCTGGAAGTGATTTCCTCTGAGAAGTGTAACCACAAATATCAGTCGTGGAGCGGGCTGGAGGAATGGATGACGCAGGGGATATTGCCCCAGGCGAGACCCAAAAAAAAGACAGACCTGCAGTATGAAATTCTGCGCGTAGAGTGGAAGCACTATGAAGACGCCGGAACGGACACGAACACTCCCCTTTGATCTCTTCGAGAAACCATAACGCGCATTGGTTTCAACTGGTAGGTATTCAGCAGCGATTCCTTCATTTT
>JANXLO010000670.1 GCA_025355115.1 Chthonomonadaceae bacterium | reverse complement strand
ACTGACCCCGAATGTGCGGTACCCTGCCGCGACCGCAGCTTCCAAAGTCTCCCGCAGCGAGCCCTCGGCATGATCGCAAAACTCGCCGCTGTGCCCGCCATGCAGCGATACCCGCCACGCCTCTCCTGCCTGCATTCCTGCGCCTCCCTTACCTGCGGACAACTACCCTCCTCCGCGGCACTGCCCGAACGCGGCGGCCAGGCTTTTCATCCCTCCGGCGACCATGCCGCCATCGGAGCCGACCGCCAGGAAGGTGAAGCCGTCGGCTATGGCAGGGGCGATCTGATCGGCGGAGGCTAGCAGAATGCCCGCCGCTTTGCCTGCCTTCTGCGCGGCGGCGGCGACACGGTGCAGGGCGGCGCGGAAATCAGGGTGAGTCAGCTGCTGCGGAATGCCCAGCCCTATGCTCAGGTCGAGCGGCCCGACGAAGAGCACGTCCGCGCCATCCACTGCCGCAATCTCCTCGACGTTCGCCAGAGCCTGCGGAGTCTCTATCTGCACGATGGTCAGCAGGCTCGAGTCGGCCTCCCCAAAGTACCGGTCGAAATCCTGCGCGAATCCGGCCGCGCGAGTGAAGCGCGCCGCGCCGCGCACACCCTGCGGAGGATACCGCATCGAGGCGACTGCCCTGCGAGCCTCCTCCGCCGTGTTGACATAAGGAACCATGACGCCGCTTGGGCCGAGATCGAGCGTGCGCTTGAAGCGCGGCATCTCGTTCCAGGCGATTCGCACGATCGCCGCCGCCGGGGTTGAATCTATCGCCTGCAGTTGCCCGAGCAGGTGCGCCTCGTCGCCCGACCCGTGCTCCAGATCGATCAGCAGCCAGTCGAAGCCAGCGCGCCCCGCGATCTCTGCCGTAAGGCTGGAGCCCAGGTTGAGCCACGTGCCCGCAAGCACCTCTCGCTTCAGCGCGCGTTCCCTCAGATATTTCAAGTCCCGACTCCTTCTCTTTCACTTGCCTGCCTGCGCGGTAGCAGCGTCATGCTTCCTGCGGCAGGGTCTGCAATAGTGCCTGAATATAGCCAAAGCTGTAAGCGTAAGCGAGGGCGCCGCCGGAGTCCCCTTCGATCACTGGCACATGATCGGGCATGACCATTCCGTCGTAGCTTACCTCCTGGTAGACACGCAGCGCACGGAGCATATCGACGTCGCCATTGTCGGGGAGCGTCTCCTGGAAGTCGAGGACGCGTCCTTTTATATTGCGGAAGTGCACGTTGAAAATCTTCTTCCGGCTGCCGAAATACCGGATTACGTCGAATATCTCTTTGCCCGGCTCGTCCAGCATTTCGCAAACCGTTCCCTGGCAGAAGTTCAGGCCGTGATAGGGGCTAGGGGCGATGTCAATGAAGCGCTTCAGCCCCTCCACTGTCCCAAGAGGGCACTCGATCCCGCGATAGACCCGCCTTTGCATGCTGGGATCGTTCGGATGACAGGCAAGTCGTACTTTGCTCGCTTCGGCGACTGGAATGACGCGCTTCAGAAAGTAGGTGACGCGCTCCCAGTAGTCGTCTGCGGTTACCTTGCCTGCGATGGTCGGCTTGTCCTGGTCGGCTTTATCGTAAGTGAAGGTGCTATAGCGTGCGTTGCCGCGTCCGGCCGTCGAGGCGGTGCGAGGCACTCCGAGCAAGGTCAGATTGTACTTGAGCAGGAAAATTCCGGCCTTTGCCGCGTTCTCGATCATCAGACAGATCTGATCCATCTCGCGATCGCGCTCCGGGCTTTTGCCGAGCATGATGTTCGGCATCTCCGCCTGCTCGATGGCCACGGAGCTCATCGGCAACGGGACTGCGTCGAGCGCAATACCGAACTTCTCGACTCGCTCACGCAGTCGGCTCAGCCCCGCGACCGTCCACGCCGAGTCCAGTTTGCGGGAGGGCAACCCGCTGCAGATGTGGCCGACACCGAGTGCCGCCATGATCCTGAGATCGGCGTCGCTGTCGTGGTGCTGGTGGCCCAGCTTCATGCGGTGCACGGGGCGGGGTCTGGCGGCCTGCGCCTGCTCCCCATTTGATCCTGTCGCCAGCGCGGTCGCTCCTGCAAGCGCTGCCGCGAGAAAGCCGCGACGTGGGAGAGTGTCAGCCATTGGTCTGCTCCTGTAGGAATGATGCCTTCACGAAATGGCTATTGCTGTTCGGTCGGACGATTTCCTGCCGCGAGCAGGCGGCAGGGGTATAATGTGCCTATGCAAAGTGAAGTCTTATCTCCGAAGCGGATACGTGCGCTGTTTCTGGACATCGATGGAACCATCGTGGGCAAGGAGGACCGCGTTTCGCCCGGCGTGGCGGAAGCGCTCGCGGCGGCGCAGGCACAGGGGTGCCATGTCGTCCTCTGTACCGGGCGGACGCGCTTCCGGACGGAGCCGATCTCGACGTTTCTGGGCGAGCCTTACGGCTATGTCGTCACGTCCAACGGCAGCGTTGCCTCCCACGCGGGAACAGGAGAGATCCTTTATCGGCAGCTGATGCCCATTCCCCTCGCTCTGGAGGCGGTGCGGGCCATCATCGCCGTCGGATCGGAGCCCTACGTCTTTGAGGACTCGGACAGGCCGGGCATCGAGGGGGCGCGGGTTCTGTACCATCCGAGACTGAATGTGGGCGACTGGGCCGACCGTCCGCGCTATCGGCCCCATGCCCGGATTGCGGAGGAGCTTCCGTTCGAGCCCGTCTCTGTGAGCGCCTACGGCCCGCCGGATCGGATGCGCCCGCTCGCGAAGAGGCTTCGAGAAGAGCTGAAGGACAGTGTCAGTGTGATCGAATCGGGCTCCGAATATAACTGGGGTATCGAAATGTATGTCTCTGACGTGAGCAAGCGGATCGGCGTGGAGGCAGTCGCGGCGCATCTCGGCGTGGAGCAGGCGGAGACGATGGCGGTCGGGGATCATCTCAACGACATCGAGATGCTGCGCTGGGCCGGGATCGGGGTGGCAATGGGCAATGCCCTACCCGAAGTCCGCGCGGCCGCCGACTACGTAACGGCGAGCTATCGTGAGGACGGCGTGGCGCGGGCCATCGAGCGATTCGTGCTGCAGACGCAGGATCAAGGAGTGAAATCATGAAAAACTGGATCGTGCGCTGGATCGCCAACTTGGCCGCCCTGTTCGCCGTCACTCAACTGGTGTCGGGCGTCAGCTTCAAGATGGGACACCCGCTCTCCATACTGATTGTAGTAGTGGGATTGAGTCTGGCGAACACCATCATCCGCCCCATTATCATGTTCTTCGCATGGCCCGTCAACTGCCTGACATTCGGTCTGTTCGGGTTCGCGCTGAACGTCGCGTTCTTCTGGATCGCAGGCAGCGGCGTCGTTCCCGGCTACCGCGTCGACGGCCCGGTCGCCGCTCTGATAGGGTCCGTCTCTATGGGCGTCCTCAGCGGCATCATCAGCTTTCTGTTCAAGGATCGCAGCGACAAAGAAAAATAGAGGAGAAGAAGATGCTGGGAGCCATTGCAGGCGACGTCATCGGGTCGCCTTATGAGAGAGGAAACATGAAAAGCACTCAGTTTCCTCTCTTTCTGCCGAACAGTCGCTGCACTGACGATACTGTCTGCACGGTCGCATTGGCGGACTCCATTCTGAACGGCACGGACTACGCGACGCTGCTCAAGCAATACGCGCGCCGCTATCCCAACGCAGGGTACGGGGAGACGTTCTTCTACTGGGCGCTTTCCGACAGCTATCAGCCCTATCAGAGCTGGGGCAATGGGAGCGGCATGCGCGTCAGCCCGGTCGCCTGGGCCTATGAGACTCTCGACGAGGTTTTGGAGGCTGCGGAGCGGAGTGCGGCGGTGACGCACGATCATCCACAGGGCATTCGTGGCGCACAGGCGATTGCAGCGGCCGTGTTTTTGGCGCGGAAGCGGGAGGGGAAGGAGAAGATGCGCGACTACATCGAGTCCACCTTTTTCTACGACATGAGCGAGCCGCTGGCTTCGATCCGGACTTGGTACGCCTTCGACGTCTCCTGTCAGGGCTCCGTCCCACAGGCTATTTCATCGTTTCTAGAGTCCACAGACTTCGAGTCGGCAGTGCGCAACGGCATCTCGCTTGGCGGTGACAGCGACACGATTGGCTGCATGGCGGGCGCAATCGCTGAAGCCCACTATGGACGCGTGCCCCAGGCGATCCTGGACGAGATATTCCCCCGCCTGGACGCCCCCATGCTCGCCGTAGTCCGCGCCTTCACAGCTCGCTACTGCCAATTTGACGGCAGCACCGTTTAGTCCAATGCCTATTAATGAAGCGAGCTCTCCTTTTCATCGATTATGGTTGCGCAGCAAATCAGGCATGACACTCGAATTTGCGATCAGCGGAACTCCAGGGCCTGCGTCTCTTCGGGAGCTAAGTGGATGGTGATGGTCAGAGTGGAGCCTTTACGGACTGCGGGAATGCTCTGCCCGGTGAGGAGGCTCTTGACTGCTAGGGGCGGCCCGTTTGCGAGGCCGAGAGCGGCAAGGTCTATCGTCAGAGTCGTGTCGGCGGGCTTTGTAGTATCGTTCAAGAGGGTGAAGAGGCGCGGGCCGTAGCGCTCGACGTATACGGCTGAGTTCGCGCTGTTGGCGTGTGTGATCGGCTCCCAGCCTGCTGCGGAGAGCCGCTTGATGAGGGGGATGTATTTGCGGAATAGAGGCCGGTCACGCTCCACAAGCGCAGGAGCGTCCCAGTAGGTGTGTGTCGCGGCGTCCGCGCTGAACATGGAAGGGAAGCTCCCGTAGAACAGGCTGCGCTGGAAATACTTCTCCACCAGGGGCGCGGTGAGCCTGTCGAAATTGGTGTTCATTAGCAGGAGGTAAGGCTTCTGTGCGCTGAGGGTGCGGCGCAGATTGAAGACGGCATCGCCGTCCGGCATCCACTCCCCGTTCGGGCCGATCCAGTTGACCTCGATGCCCATGACGTCGAAGAGTGGCGCAAAGATAGAAAACCGGATAGGCACCGTGTTTCCCATGAGCAGCTTTCCCCGGTTGTGGAGATCGTCGCGCAGGAAGCGAGCGAAGGAGTAGGTGGAGTACCACTGAGGCAGGACGGGCCGTCGGCTGTCAGTGTCGAAGGTGAGGGGATAAGGGCTGGCAGCGATGTTGGACGGGCGATAGTCCTGAACATCACCCCAGCTCTCCACCGAGTCGAGGTACTCCCCGTCCTGCTCGCCTCGTACCCGCTTCGTGTCCGGGCCGTACATCTTAGTCGCCATATCGATTGTGTAGGCGATGGAGGCTTTGGTAGGACGCTCTGGCGATGAAGCAAGCTCGGGGTTAGGGTTCATTATGAAGACCGCGCCGTTGGCCCAGGGCTCGTTGCGGAACTCCAGATTGTAGTGCCCGTTCTCATCCTGAGTGCCGCTGCTCAGCACGGCCCGTGCCATGTCCCGATCTGCGATTGATTTCGGCTTCGGGTCGGCTGCAAGCTTCTTCAACAGAGCGAGCGCGCTGTCGTAGGTGCGCGGCATGTCCGGCGGCATGGGCATCCACCAGGTCATCGGCTCGGTGTAGCGAAAGCTGAGAATTCCCGCCGCATCGTCTGTCTTGATGCTGTTGTCGCCCTCGTGGTAGGCAATGCCGAAGTCGGCCGCATTCTTGATTTTGGCCGGGTCGGTGAAGGGCATCCATATCCCGTCTGCCTTCGCTCTGCGGTCGAAGTTCGGGGCGTTGAGGCGGGTGAACTTGTGTGCCGCGGAGCGAAATCCCCAGGCGGCGTCTGCTGGCGGCAGGCGATAGAGCAGGCAGCGGAATCGGGCGTTGCGGGCGGGCCATGCCACGGTCTGTGTGCTAAGCGCGACGTCCCAGGCGATCACGAACTGCCTTGTGGGACCGCAGTAGAACAGCCGATAGACGGAGGGCCAGTCCATTCGGGCAGCCAGAGCGACCCCGGCGGACCCCTGAGAGATGGAGGCGAACGGATAGAGCGACAGCCCGCCGGTCGCGCCGGTGCTAATGTGAGTCTGGCTGCTGAACTCCTGGTCGGGCGTGAGGGGGCGCGAGCGGCGAATGTCGTCGCCCCACAGCCACCCCGCGGCGCCGATCGGAAGGGCGAAATAGACGGTGAACGCCCGGTCGCGCCTCGTCAGATCAGTGAGTTCGCAGTCGATGGCCAGCGCATCGCCC
>JANXLO010000563.1 GCA_025355115.1 Chthonomonadaceae bacterium | reverse complement strand
TGAAGCCGCTTATCACTCATCTGATCGCAATATAAAGGAGTTCAGTCATGCACCTTCGCAAACGGAGCGGCTTCACGCTTATCGAGCTGCTCGTCGTCATCGCAATCATCGCCATCCTCGCCGCAATCCTGTTCCCTGTCTTCGCACAGGCACGCGAAAAAGCAAGACAGACCGTCTGCATCTCCAACCAGAAGCAGTTGGGAACCGCAGTCCTGATGTACGTTCAGGACTATGACGAGACATTCCCGCTCAGCATGTTCTACAACGGCACAAGCTGGGCAGGTGCAAGCGTCACCACCCCCGCAGATGTGTTCGGGCATACCCCCACACGCGACGCATTCTGGTCGAATGCCACGGCCCCCTACACCAAGAACTACCAGATTATCAACTGCCCTTCCGCCGCTCGCAGCAGAAGCGATGTGTTCGGCGTGGACCTCAATGCAGCCAAAGGCTACACCTACTCAACCACCTACAATGGCTATCTGAATCAGTGGGCGCTAGCCGGCTCGCCGGCTCCCGCGTCGGTCATTGTCTTCTCGGAAGGACTCGGCAAAGCTACCATGCCGCGTTATGCCAATGCCTTCCCGCTGATGATCAACTCTGCCGGCGCGTGGCAGGGCATCTTCGTAGAAGACGATGGTGGGGCCAAATGCCCTGGTGCGTGGATATACGGCTTCAATGTCGACACTACATGGTGGGTGCACAGCCGTGGCTCTAACTACACCTACATGGACGGTCATGCGAAGTACGTGGTGAATCCGTCAGCTCTGTCCCCATGGGCCACCACGGATGCCAACGGCCTGCCCAGTAACCTGTGGGTCGATGGCACGGCAAGCAGCCACGGATGCAACTGGTTCCTGGCATACGGCCCCACAATTACCCGATAGGTCTCTAGTGAAAAGAAAGTCAACTATGCGAAAATTCAAAATGGCTCTTGTGATACTTTCGGTGATGAGTCTGGCGCTGATAGCGGGATGCTCCGGCAACAAATCCGGTGAAGAAGTGAAATCGGAATCCGCTCTTCCCGGCGCAGCACAGTCCAAACCAGGCGTCACGGGTGCCAGTGGAGGCGCGACGCCAGCGGGTGAAAAGCAGTCAGCGAAACCCTCGAACGAGTAAGTGCGCCAGAGTACGCGCAACTGGAAGCGTGGGAGAGGGATTTTGTTCAGTGCAGGCGCGAAGACTAAATTGCCTCCTCCCACATTCCGCTCTTTAAGTTTATGAGCCGACTCTCCTCGTTCAGCATATTGCGAACGAGGAGTTTTTTCTGAGCAACTTGTCCATTAAGGTGATTGGCAACCTACCGAAACCCCTCGCTAAGTTTGTGATGTAAAAATAGACAGTGTCAGATGTGGACAGTTCGTCCTGCGGAGCAGTTCAGGAGGCATCACCAACTGCGAAGGCATCACAAATCCTCTCTTTGCTCTAACAATCAGGCTAAAGCCCCACGATAGTTTGCTCGAAATAGTCTCCATGTGCGATCCAAAACAATCGCTTCCACCAAACTCCATTTCAAACCATCCTTCAAGAAAATTATCCTTTCGCGCTTAATTCACCGGCTCATCCAGAGAATCTATGGTATACTTGTCAATCATAACCTATTCGTTATGCGCTTTTGATGCACTTTGTGACATGCCATTAGATTATGGTTTTGCTGTTTCGTCCTTTATAGTTGACTGTGCAAGACGAATAGATGGTTCGCCAACGAAAACTTTTTCTTGCGTAACTGTCTATTCCTATTACCTCTTTTGCCCAACGGCGGGCGTTCCGAGGACAAACTGAAAACCATAAGGGGTTATGAACCGGCCTGAAAGTATTCACTTTCAGACCCTTCGGCGCATACTTACTGCCTTCTCCGCCGTCCTCATTTCTGGTTTTCTTCCCTGCCCTCATATGCGGTTTCACTCTGGAGAGATTTTCTCCGGATGGCCGTCTCATCACTCATCGGTTCTTCTTAAAGGAGTTCATCCATGCATCAGAGCAAACGGAGCGGATTCACCCTCATCGAATTGTTAGTCGTCATTGCCATCATCGCCATTCTGGCGGCCATTCTGTTCCCTGTCTTTGCGCAGGCGCGCGAAAAAGCACGACAGGCCAGCTGCATCTCCAACACCAAGCAAAACTCGTTGGCCACACTGATGTATGTCCAGGACTACGACGAGACGATGCCGCCTGCATG
>JANXLO010000562.1 GCA_025355115.1 Chthonomonadaceae bacterium | reverse complement strand
GATCTCAAAGGCCCGAAGTGGGTGCTCTACAACTCGAATGCTGGTCATGGCCTGGAGGGGCTGGACACTCAGCTTCGCGTCCTCAACTCGGTGGGAGCGTTCGCGAGGGCAGTTGCAGGCGGCGCACCCCTTCCCAAGCCTAGCTGGGCGTACACCGCGAAGGAGGCCACGTCAACCCTCACAGTCCATACACAGAGACCTGTGAAGTCCGCAAAGCTTTGGCATGCTCATGCCGCAACGCAGGATCTTCGGGATGCGAAATGGACTTTCGAGCCGATGACTCCGGTCGGAGCTGCAGACAGTGCGAAGGAGTATGCGGGCCAGCAGCCGATCCCCGTGGAAGGTTATACCGCGACCTATGCGGAGTTGACCTACACGCAGGACGGCAAGCCTTTCTCGCTGACGACTCAGATCAAAATTCTGTCGGCACAGAAGTGAATTAGTGTGATGAGAGGAGCCGAAGGCAATTGCCTTCGGCTCCTCTTTCGTTGCTAGCCCCTTCCACTCATCTACTAGCCCTTGTAGACAACTTTATCGTCGTCACTGGTAAGCGTCACGGTTCCAGTGGCAGCGGAGAGAGTGATGCTGAGAGTCGATCCATCCTCGAAATCTATATCCAGTTCCGTCGCTCGCTGACGCACCGAGTCCACCTTTTTGCCCGTCAGCACTTTTGTCAATGCGCTGTTCGTCGCCATGATTCGATCTCCTTGCCGATGTTGTGAGGACAGCCAGCGGCCGCGCCGCTAGCTGAATAAGCATAGCATCATGCCCTAGCCTTGTCAACCCATTCGTGACAGATGGCAGGGAAACGGAGAAGGCTTGGTGAAGAACACTCCATCTACGCAGACACCACCGGAGAGTTGCTATGCCCGACATGCTCGTTCACCTTCTGAAACTGCCAGGAGCCGCCCCGTTGCTTCACCGCCTCCGCGAGGAGGGCGTTGTCATTCGGCGAGCGCACCCCTTTGAAATGATGGCTATTCGCCACTTCATCGAGAAGCACTTCAGCATCGGCTGGGCGGATGAGGTCATGCCCTGCTACAGCCGCCAGCCCATCACGCTTTTCATCGCTATTCGGGAGGGCCAGATGATCGGGTTTGCAGCCTATGAGGCGACGATGCGCGGCTTTTTCGGTCCAACTGGAGTGATGGAGGCGGAGCGCGGCAAGGACATCGGCAAAGGGCTGCTTCTAGCCAGCCTGCATGGAATGCGTGAGATGGGCTATGCCTACGGTGTGATCGGAGGCGTTGGCCCCGCGGAGTTCTACTCCAAAGCCTGCGGCGCGGTGCTGATCCCTGAGAGCACACCCGGCATCTATGCCAATATGCTGAAATCCGTCTCACCCCCGCAGACGGACTGACTTTCCAGAGGAGTTACTTTGATCGAGATAGACATCGAGTTCGTGAAGGGTATTGCTCGAGAGGCGGGCCAGAACGCGCTGGGAATGTTGGCTGACGTTAAGCCGGAATTCAAAGCGGATCACAGCTACGTCACGCACATAGACCGTGAGACCGAGAAGTTCATCCAGGCCCGGCTTGAAGTCAAATATCCTGATTTCGCTTTTCAGGGCGAGGAGTACGGGAGGTTCGGCAGCGAGTCCGGGCCACTCTGGGCCGTCGATCCCATCGATGGGACCACCAACCTTGTTTTCGGCCTGCCGATCTGGGGAGTCTCGATCGGACTGGTTGCAGAGGGTAAAGCGGTCGCAGGCGTGTTCTACATTCCGCGCACGGAGGAGATGTTCTGGGGGGAGATTGGCAAAGGCTCCTACTGCAACGGTGTCCGGCTTGCGGCCCTCGACCGCGACGACCTGCACCATGAGGACACGCTCGGCTTTACCAGTACCGCCCTCAAGACCCTTGACGTGTGTAGTTTGAGCGGACGAATTCGGTGCCTTGGCAGCATTGCCGCGGAGGTCGCCTACACCGCAAAGGGCAGTTTCTGCAGTCATGTCGGCATTAACGAGGGTGCTAACGACCTCGCCGCCGTGCTCTGCATTGCCCATGAGGCGGGATGCGTCTCCGCCTACCTGACCGGCGAACCGCTAGACATGGCCGAAATCGTTCGCGATGGCCGCACTCGCGAAGCCTTCGTGGTCGCCCCACCCCGAATGGCGGAGTATATACAGTCGAAGGTTCGTCCCCGCCCCTGACCGGACACCATTTACATCGCTAAGGACTCTCCCCGCATGAAAAAACCTGCAATGCCCCCGCCTAACTTCCCTGAACACTCCGCAAACAACCCTTACCACAAGACCGCACAGTACTATGAGCGCAAGCTGAATCTGCCGGTGATTCGCAGCATCCGGAGGGGCGAGTCCGCGTCTATCTACCGATGCTTCGAAGAGATACTTCGCCCGACCGACACGGTGCTGGAAATAGGATGCGGCACGGGCTACTACACTCGCGATCTCGTCAACCGCGCCAGCCATGTGATCGCGCTTGACGACTCCGAGTCGATGCTAAACATCATCCGCAACCGCCTGACCGCGGAGGAGGTGAGCAGAATGCAGTTCGTGCGTTCAGAGGCGACGCAGTTTACTCCCACCGAGGCGGTAGACGTTGTGGTGCATATCGGCGTCCTCGACTATGTGCCGGACTGGAAGGCTTTTCTGGCGCACTCCCTCTTCAACGCACGCCGAGCCGTCATCTTCACCTGTCCCACGGACGGCCTTTGCGGCCATATGTTCCATCTGCTCTCGAAATGGGAGGGCGTCAATATCCAGCGATACGCGCGCCGCCAACTCGAGGACTTCCTGCACGAATCTTACCCCGAATGGCGTTGCGAAATCCGGCGAGCAGGCATCAACGGAGGCTGGTCAGGCGGCAGCACTTGGGTCTGCACCCTGCAGTTAAGGTGAAAGTATCTGGAAATAGGCGTCAACATCACCTTTGACACCACTCGATCCCAAAGCGGAAGTGCGAACCAATTGAAACTGGGAGGTTCATGACTAACGCTACGCATCCTGGGAAGCAGCCTGATCACGTGCCGCTCACGGAGGCGATGTCACAATTTGCGACTGTTAGTATACTGTTAACTGGCTCACTTGAACAAACAACGGTTCTTTTCTGATGTATAATTTACGTCAGCCTCATTTCTTCATAGCACCAGCAACGCTGTCTCGGTATTCAATAAGTTGTTTAGGAGAATAAAACGATGATCTCTGCCAGCAGTTATGCCGCCTTCGACCCCTCGACACCGCTCAGGGCATATGCGCTGCAAAGGCGTAATCCTGGGCCTGACGACATCGTCATTGACATTCAATACTGCGGCATCTGTCATACTGACCTACACTTCGTAAATAACGATCTTGGAATGTCGCGGTATCCTCTGGTACCGGGCCATGAGATTACCGGCGTCGTGGAGAGCGCTGGAAGTGCCGTTCAGAAGTTCCGCGCTGGGGATCGCGTTGGAGTCGGCTGCTTGGTGAACTCCTGCCGCGAGTGCGCGAGCTGTGTGGAGGGCGATGAGCAGTACTGCGCCGGCATGATAATGACGTATGGCAGCGATGACCGCGACGGCACGATGACTCAGGGCGGCTATTCCACTAGAATTGTAGTGAATCAGGATTTCGTTCTGCGGATCCCCGATGACCTGCCACTGGACAGTGCGGCTCCTCTCCTTTGTGCTGGCATCACCACCTATTCCCCCCTCCGCGTATGGAAAGCAGGACCCGGCAGACGCGTTGCGGTCGTGGGACTGGGTGGTCTAGGCCACATGGCGGTGAAGATCGCAT
>JANXLO010000534.1 GCA_025355115.1 Chthonomonadaceae bacterium | reverse complement strand
GCGATGCAAGTGCGCGGCGCCTATCCGCTTCAGGAGACCCTCGGCATCGTCTGTCAGCTACTCGACGCGCTGGCCTACTCCCACTCCAAAAAAGTCATTCATCGGGACATCAAGCCGGACAATATTCACATCCTCCCGGGCGGGCAGGTGAAACTGACGGACTTCGGGATCGCCCGCCTCTCGGACGAATCGGCGCTCACCGCGGACGGTCAGATTTTTGGAACCCCGAGCTATATGTCTCCGGAGCAGATCGAAGGTCGCGGGCTGGATCACCGCTCCGACCTCTTTTCCATGGGCGTGGTGCTGTACGAGATGCTGTCCGGGCGCAAGCCGTTCGTCGGAGACAGCGTTGTGGCGATCACCTACGCGATCATGAACGCCGATGTGCCCGCAATGTCCGGTGTCCCGGCGGGGATCGAGCAGGTCGTCCGCAACGCCCTGGCGAAAAACCCGGACCATCGCCCCTCCTCCGCCGATCAGATGAAGCGTGATCTCCGCGCCGCTGAGCAGACGCCCGCGATCTTCCTGCCTCGCCAGCCGACCAATATGGGCCGCACAGGCATGGGCTTCGGCTATCACGGCTCAGGCAATGCTCCGCAGCAGGCTTACTATGCGCCCCCCCAGTCAGGGAACTACGCGAACGGTGCTGGCCACGGCAGCCAGCAGCCTATGCCGGGCTACGCCCCTGTTGCCTCCGCTCCCCAGGCTGCGCAGGCAGGCGCACTGCCCTGGGGATGGAGCAGCAACGGTGCGCCTGCCCACTCCGTCGCGACAGGCTATCCGCAGACGCAGATGGTCCCTTCGCAATCGGGTGCCGGCATGGTCAATCCCGCCAATGTCCCGCCGCAGTACGCTGTGCCCCAATTTCCGGGTCGGCCCAACGATCCGCTTTTCACCGTCTCACCGGGAATGCGTTCAATTCTGATCTCCGTCGGGCTGGCGGCACTGTTGGGCTGCGTCATAGCGGGCGGTGTACTACTGTTTCTGAAAAGCTTCAATCGCTACACTGAGACGGCCCAGGTCCAGCAGGTCGCGACGCTGATGACGCAGGGAGAGCAGGCGTACAACGCACAAGGCTACGCGCTCGCCGTCAAAGATTATGAGCAGGCTCTCGCAAGCAGCCCGACCGCTGCCCAGCGTGCACTGCTCAACACCAATTTAGCCTACGCCTACACCCAGCTCGGCCGCGTCGCGCGCGATGGCGGCAAGCCGCAGGAGGCTCGCGACGACTTCGAGAAGGCTCTCGAGTATCAGCCGGACTACCAGACAGCGCATACGGAGCTCGCCAATATCAAGCAGACGCTAGGCGACAAGACCGGCGCGCAGGATGAGCGCAACGCCGCGTCCGCAGCCCCCATCGGCAACCCCGATCCACCTGCCAAGCTGGACAATCGAGCTGCCATCGCCTCTCCCCCGCGGGACGCTCCCCCTCCGCAGGATCCCAATCTGTTCCTGCAGCAGCGTCGGCAAGAGGCGGCAAGAATGATTCAGGACGGCGACGTCCTCTGGAAGAATGGCGACAAAGATGGAGCTAGGCGCAAGTGGACGGACGCCATCGAGAAGGGCGCCGGCTTCCCCGAGTTCGACATCGCCAACTCTCGCCTCCGCGACTCCGAGCCCGCCGTAGACTTCGGCGGCAACGGCTAGATTTGCCTATGTGCGTCTGGATATTAGGCGATTCGATGGCAAGCAACGAAATGAAAGGTACCGTTAGAATGATAGTCACTTTAGAAGCCATTGTGGATGAGAAGGGCAGAGTCAGGTTGCTTGAAGACGTTAAGCTGTCTGCCCCCCGCAGAGTATTCGTCACAATACTTGAGGAGTCTCCGAGTTGCGTCCCTGAAACCGCGTTGCTGACCGAAGCTGTCTTAGCAGAGGATTGGAACCGGGAGGAGGAGGATAAAGCATGGCAACACCTTCAGCCGGTGAAGTGATTCTGATAGCCTTACCGTTCTCGGACTTGTCCTAAACGAAAATGTGTCCGGCACTTGTCCTTGCCGATGCAGGTCGTGGTGATTTCATCTCATGTCAGATCACAAGCAGCCCCTTTTCAGACCCTTCCGCAGTCAAACTTGATTTAAGTGACTTTAAGACTGTGTCTTCAGCTGACAAGCTATGCGAGGCCAGGTAAATTGTTCACCGGAAATGAGAGCCTGATCACTTCCCGAATAGGCGAATTGACGCCGCTGGCGCTTCGCAAGGTGCTTGAGGCCGTGATCACGTTGCTTTCGCATGATGCATGAATGGACAAGCAGGTAGCGAGGCAATTAACTTTTTCGAGAGCCGGATTTCTGGCTATGAGGTGAGCGGTGCGGATTGCGGTGGATGGGCGGACGCTTACAGGGAAGTTTACGGGTGATCGCACCTATTGGCGCGGCCTCCTGAGCGCGTTGCCGTGCCTCGCACCGGACGATGTTTTTCTGGTCTACAGCCGTGCGCCCATTCCGTCGGGCGAGCTTCCTGAGCTGCCAAATCTCGTATGCAGTGTGGAGGAGGCAGGGAGCGAGCGTCTCTGGACGTTGACAGCTCTGCCGCAGGCCGCACGACGAGACAGGGCAAACGTGATTCATGTCCAGTACACCATCCCGCCGCGCAGAATGTGCCCCTGCCCGGTAGTCACGACGGTTCATGACATCTCGTTCAGGCTCTACCCGCACTGGTTTCCGCTCAAGCATCGGCTGCTGATGAACCTGACCGTGCCGCCCTCCATGCGTCAGGCAGACCGCGTCATCACCGATTCAGAGAGCTCTCGCAGCGACATTTTGCGCACTTACGGGCTTCCTGAGCGCAAAGTCGTCGCGATACCTCTCGGCCTGCCTGCGGGGTTTGGGACGGAGTTAGAGCCGGAGGAGGCGCGACAGATCGTCGCGGAGAAGTACGGCCTTTCCGAACCGTTTATACTGGCAGTCGGCGTTCTGCAGCCACGCAAGAATCTGCGTATGCTGGCTCGGGCGTTCGGACTGGCGAAAAAACAGTTTGGGTTGCCGCACACGCTGGCATTCGTGGGGAAGGCGGGCTGGGATACGGATCAGAGCGTCCTGCGAGACGAGGCGGGGACAGGAGGAGGGCCAGTCGCGGCGGAGGCTCTGCGCTTTCCGGGCTACGTCGAGGACGCAGACTTGCCTCTCTTCTACCGAGCCTGCGCTGCGCTCGCCCATCCCGCCCTGTATGAGGGCTTTGGCCTGCCGCCGCTGGAGGCAATGGCTTGCGGCACCCCCGTAGTAGTCTCCGATAGGCCTTCGCTGCCGGAGGTTGTCGGTGAGGCTGCCTTTATCGTGCCCGCGACTGATGTCGATGCCTGGGCTGAAGCCCTTTTCCGCATCGTCGATGACAAGACGCTTCGCCGAGATCTTGCCGAGCGCGGCCCCATTCGCGCGGCGCGCTTCACCTGGGAGGCCACCGCATTGCGCACTTTGGCAGTATACAGGGAAGTCGCAGAGAGGAAAACAGAGAGTAAATGACCGCCCAAGAGAACCCTGAAATTCAGCCGGCAGACGGCATGTCCGGAGCCGCGCCACAGCCGCTCGATCCCTGGTTTCTGGATCTGCTTGCCTGCCCTTCCTGCCCCGAACATCTGTCGCTTACACTTAACGCCGCGCAGGATGCGCTTCACTGCGGCTGCGGGCGCTATGCCTTCCCCATCCGCGACGGCATTCCCATTCTGCTGACTGATGAAGCCGAGCTTTTGGATCCGATAGCTGAGCCCGGCCAGCTCAAGAAACCCTGAACCACTTAATCATTGACGGAGATAAGCACGATGCGCATCACCCTGATCCATGGGCCTAACCTGAACCTGCTTGGCACCCGCGAAACCGAGATTTACGGGCGAGACTCCTATGAGGACATCAATAAAAAAATCAAGCAGAAAGCGCTCGCGAACGACATGGAAGTTCGCATTTTTCAGTCCAACCATGAAGGCGAGATCATCGACGCGATCCAGGAAGCTAAGGTGGGCTCCGACGGCCTGATCATCAACCCGGGCGCCTTCACACACTACAGCTACGCCATTCGGGACGCGATCACGGCGGTGCGCCTTCCGACCATCGAGGTACATCTCACAAATGTCTTCGCGCGTGAGGAGTTTCGGCATCGTTCGGTCATTTCACCCGTGGTGGCAGGGCAGATCGTCGGGCTTGGGACCCTGGTCTATCTTCTGGCTCTCGACGCGATCAAGCAGATCATCGAGCAGAACCATCGCTGAGGTGCCGACTTCATGAAATCCCTCGCGCTGACGACTCTCTCCCTGTGCCTGGCAGCTCTTTGGCTGGCTGGAAAGGCTCCCCCTGTCGTCACCAAACCGCCCGATCCTGCTGTTCCCGCTAAAACTGCACCTGTCGTTCAATCACCCTCCACTGCTCCGATGCAGACAGCTCCCGTTGCCCTGCCCCCCAATGCGCCATTGCCGGTGAGCATGAACCTGCGTCTTTGGCACGGCCTCTTGATTGCCGACGTTGCCGTAAATGGCACATTCGAGCATTTCTGCATCGACACGGGCCTCGATGCCAACGTGATAACGCCTGCGGCCATGACTCGCCTGAATATTCCCGAGGGCAAAGCGAAGGTACGGGTCAGGATTCTAGATCGAGAAGTCGAAGCGACGGAAACGAGCTGGAAAAGTCTACAGGCCGGGCTGCTGAGGCTCGAGAATGTCCCGGCAGCTCAACTGGATGTCCTTCCGTTGCTCACCCATACTATGTACGCCGATGCGCCGACCGGCTGGCTCGGCACACCCTTCCTGTCGGCGTTTCAGGTGACTTTCGACATCTCTCGCCGGGTCATGACCCTGGAGAAGCCGGAGGCAAAGATGCCGAAAGGCGCGATGACTGTTCCCATGACACTGCTCAACGGGCGCATCTTCGTAGGGGTCACTGTCCCTAAATCAAAGCCTTTTCAAGCTTTGCTTGACACGGGAGCCGTGATGACGCTGATTCCCGCTGCTGCTGGGGAGAAGCTAAAGCTGCCCGCGACGGAGGTCGTGAAGCTGAGAGCCGCTGGGGGCAAGGAGGTCAAGGCGACGCTGGTGATGATACCGCTGATCTCGGTTGGTCGAGCGGAATGGAAGCCAATGCGCGTAGCCTACCTCTCCGACGATGCGGCCCCAGGCTTCGACCGCAATACGGCAGTCCTCGGCCAGGATTTCCTCAGCCACTTCAGGGTAGTGCTGAACTTTACCGCAAAAAAAGCCGCTTTTATCCCCCTCACACCCCCGGACGAGAGCACCGGTACGCCGCGCCCTAACGTTGATAGACCAAAATAACTCCCTTCCCTATCCCTGGAGTGAAAAGGAGCGTCATGATTCTCATTCGCGTCTGCGCCGTTTTGCTGGCTTTGGCCGCTATGCCCTGTGTCGCTCAACGCCGTCCGACCATCTCTGAGGAATCCAGAGTACCGGCATATACGCTGCCTGATCCGCTCGTCTGTGCAGACGGAACGCAGGTGACGGATGCGCGGACTTGGCGGGAGAAACGGCGTCCGGAGCTGCTCGCACTGTTCGCGAGCGAGGAGTACGGTAGAACGCTCATCGGGCGGCCGAAGGGCATGCGGTTCCTTGTACGTGAGGAGAAGCGGGCGGCACGGGGCGGCAGGGCGACGAGGCTGCGCGTGGGGATTTTGTTCGAGGGGCGCGAGGAGGGGAGGCAGATGGAGCTGCTCGTCTACCTGCCGAACAAGGTAAAGGGCCGTGTCCCCCTCTTCTTCGGCTTGAATTTCGACGGCAACTACACCGTCACGGATGAGCCGGACATCCCGGTCCCCAAGCACTGGGTCAACGGCCTCGGGCCCAACCGCGTCACCAACCACTTGCCTGCGGAGGCTTCACGGGGGATGCTTCAGCAGCTCTGGCAGATAGACTATGCGCTCGATCACGGCTATGGGGTAGCCACTGCTGGATACGGCGAAGTAGAGACGGACGCGCCCGGCCACGGTCAGGAAGGCCCGCGTGGCATGGGGCCAGCTCCTGGAGCAAAGGATTGGGGAAGTATTGGCGCATGGGCCTGGGCGATGAGCAGGGCGATGGACTATCTTCAGACCAATCCCCGCATAGACTCGAAGCGCATCGCACTGACTGGCTTCAGCCGTCTGGGCAAAGCGGCGCTGTGGGCGGGGGCGCAGGACGAGCGGTTTGCCCTCCTTGTCTCCAACGAGTCCGGGGCAGGCGGCGCGGCCCCGCATAAGCGCATCTTTGGAGAGACCGTCGCCGATCTCACTCGAAATTTCCCCCACTGGTTCTGCCCCGATTTCAGCCGTTACGCGGACAACGAGACGTCGCTCCCGATAGACCAGCACGAGCTCATCGCTCTGCTCGCCCCGCGCCCGGTGCTCGTCATCAGCGCCACCGAGGACTTGTGGTCGGACCCGAAAGGCGAGTTCCTGTCTGGAGTAGCAGCCTCGCCGGTCTATCGCCTGCTCGGCGTAGAGGGCATCTCGCAGACCGATTGGCCGCCGCCACGCCGTCTCATCTCCAGCCGCATTGGCTACTACCTTCGTCCCGGCAAGCACGATGTTACTCTGGAGGACTGGGAGGAGATGATCGCCTTCGCCGACCTCCACCTCAAAAAACAGCCGGCACTTCACTGATGATCGCCCGCGTCTAGGCAGAGATGGTGAAGGGCAGGGGCGGGTCGGGCTCGGTGCGCAGGCGATGCAGAAACTGCTCGAAGTTATGCTGAGGGTCGTAGCCGAGCGTCGTCACTGCCTTGCTTATGTCGTAACGTGTGTGAATGTGAGGCAGGCTGAGCCCGTGCTCGTACAGCAGTTCGGTCGCACCGGGATAGTAGCGATCCAGCACCTTCTGCGGCTCCACCTCGATCTCGGGCCAATCCTCGTCCACGAACGGCTTGGTGCAGTGAATGAGAAACTCCTCACATGAAAAGGCTTCGGCGACGACCGCGGCCAGGGCGAGATGGTTGGCCTGTGCGACGTCCTCCCGATCCAGCCAGTTGGTGAGGCGGCCGATGCCTGCGATCTTCCAGTCGGCGGGGACGAAGCAGCCGTAGCGAAGGATGGCGATATTTCGGTCATGCACGCGAGCATAGAAGCGACACATCTCCTCGCAGACGACCTTGGTGAGGGAGTAGATATGCGTGGGAAGGCAGGGCGTCTCTTCGCTCATCACGCGACGGTCGCGCATTCCGCTGCCGTAGACGACTTCGCTCGAGGAGAAGACAAGCGCCTTGACGTCGTTCAGCAGCATGGCCCTCAGCACATTCTGGGTGCCGGTGACGTTGATGCTGTAGTAGTCGTCCTCGTTGCGAGTCTCCGAGGCGTTGCCGTGCAGCGCTACTGAATGGATCACTGCATCGCAGCCCCTCATGGCGTGGACGAGAGCACCGGCATCACGAATGTCCGCCTGGACTGTGGTGCTGCCGTCCGGCGCTCCCATTGGCTCGAGGTCGTGCAGGACTAGCTGATGCTTTTCGAGAGCGAGAGCAGGTATCAGAGCGGTCGCGAAATTGCCGCGAGCACCGGTGATCAGTATCTTCATGAATAGGCCTTTTCTGTCTGGACAGAGACTGAATGTTCAGTTGCGCTCTCGGTATTCCGCGTGAAAACGAATGAATCCTGCCTGCCAGGCACCCAAATCGTCCACTGACCGGAGCGGCACACTCTACATACGTATGCAGGGCCGCTTATGGCGCAACCCCCCTTGTGCAGCCATACAGATCCCGCTGGCTTATCCTGCACAGATGCGAGATCGTGGAAGTCGATGTCGCAGGAGTTGGCGCGTCCTGCGGCGAAAGAGTGGGGCATGGAACCGAAAAATTATGTGTGCTGCCGCGCCGACGGGCCATTCGAAATCGACGGCGACCTGACGAAATCGGCGTGGAGTCAAGCTGCCTGGACGGACGATTTCGTCGATATCGAGGGGGACCAACGACCGACTCCCCGCTTCCGTACGCGTGCTAAGATGCTGTGGGACGATCTTAACTTCTACATCGCCGCGGAGATGGAGGAGCCGCACGTGTGGGGCACATTGACGGAGCGGGACTCGGTCATCTTCTACGACAACGACTTTGAAGTCTTCATCGATCCGGACGGGGACAACCACCTCTACTACGAGCTGGAGATTAACGCGCTCAACACCGTCTGGGATCTGCTGCTTGCCAAGCCCTATCGGGACGGCGGCCCCGCGATCGACGGATGGGACATCGCCGGTCTGCGCACAGCTGTGCGGGTGCAGGGAACGCTCAACGATCCGTCCGACACGGATGCAGGGTGGACTGGTGAGATGGCGCTGCCCTGGGCCGCGCTCGAGGAGTGCGCCGGGAGGCCCGGCCCGCCGAAGGATGGAGAGCAGTGGCGAGTGAATTTCTCACGAGTGGAGTGGGAGACGCAGATCGTGGATGGCTCCTACCGCAAGATCGAGGGGCGAGCTGAGGACAACTGGGTCTGGTCGCCCCAGGGCGCGGTCGATATGCATCGCCCCGAGATCTGGGGATATGTGCAGTTCTCAACGGCGGCAACGAAGACGGCTGGGTTCAGGCCCGACCCGGCAGGCGAAGCGCGGAGACTGCTCATGCAAGTATATACCCGGCAGAAGGAGCATCGGCGGAGGCATGGGCGCTATTCGGCGGCGTGGGAAGATCTGGGAATTGGCAGCCATCAAGGCCCCGAGGAGCTTGCACTGCTGGAGACGACGTCCGTCGGGTTCGTGGCGGCGATTGCGCTGACTCTGCCCGATGGCTCGCGTGAACTGTGGCGAATTCGGGAAGATTCCCGTATCTGGTCTGAAAAAATTACAGGGGAGAGCTCATGAGCGGGAAAGAAAAAGCGAAAGCGGAGCCGGGAAAACTGAAGCGGCGTGATCTTCTGCGCGGGGCAGTGGGGGCAGGCATGGCGGCGATGGCGGGCGCGGCAGCGGCGCAAGAGGTGGCCCCTGCTGATGCAGTGGCGACGGCGGACATTGCGGCGGCGGAGAGGGTCACGGGCCATCACTACACCGACGCCGACAGAGAGCTGATGACGAAGCGGTTCGCGGAGACCCGAACGGGACTCGTCGAGTTGAGAAAGCTGGGAGCTGGCACGACGGAGCCCGCGACGCACTTCGAGCCGCGCCTGCCTGGCATGAAAATTACTCGTGAGAAGGCGGGGAGCTCGCCGAGCGCGGTTCGAGCGCCCGCCTTTGACGGTGATGTCACCCAGCTCGCCTTCGCGACGACCATGGAACTTGCGCAGCTGTTGCGCACTCGTAAGGTGACATCCATTGCCCTCACGCAGATGTACTTGGAGCGCCTGAAGAAGTTCGGGCCGCGCCTGCATTGCGTAGTCAACCTGACGGAGGAGCTGGCTCTGAAGCAGGCGGAACGGGCGGACAGGGAAATTGCGTCTGGCCACTATCGGGGGCCGCTGCACGGAATTCCGTGGGGCGGCAAAGACCTGCTCGCGACAAAAGGGATACCCACGACATTCGGTGCGAAGCCGTACGAGCATCAGATTTTCGACTACGATGCGACGGTGGTCGAGCGACTGGATAAGGCAGGCGCGGTGCTGGTCGCAAAGCTCTCGATGGGCGAACTCGCGATGGGAGACGTCTGGTTTGGGGGGCTGACCCGTAATCCCTGGAAGCCCGAGCAGGGGGCGAGCGGCTCCTCCGCCGGACCGGGGAGCGCGACAGCCGCCGGTCTGGTGGGCTTCTCTATCGGCACGGAGACGCTCGGCAGCATCGTCAGCCCCTCGGTGCGCAACGGGGTGACCGGGCTGCGGCCCACCTACGGGCGCGTCAGCCGGTACGGAGCGATGGCGCTCTGCTGGACGATGGACAAGCTGGGGCCGATGTGTCGGGGTGTCGAGGACTGCGCGGTCGTTCTCAACGCTATCTACGGGCCGGACGGCAAGGACGGCACCGTCGCGGACGTTCCGTTCGGCTGGCATCCGCGCTCGGATCTGAAGAATCTGCGGGTTGGAATCGATTCTGCGGCATTCGAATCGATCAAAAAGGATGCCGCGCACAGCGCAGTGTATACGGAAGTTTTGGCGACTTTGGCTCGTATTGGCGTCACGCCGATCCCGATCACTCTTCCGAAGGAGTCGGAGGCGTATGGCGCGCTCGCGGAGGTCATCATCGGGGCGGAGTCGGCGGCGGCTTTCGCGAAGCTGACGGACAGCGGGCAGACGTCGATGCTGGCACAGCAGGAGGCTGGCAGCTGGCCGAACACGTTCCGCATCGGCTCCCTTATTCCCGCGGCAGACTACATTACAGCTCTGCG
>JANXLO010000532.1 GCA_025355115.1 Chthonomonadaceae bacterium | reverse complement strand
AACCGCCGCCCCGGTCGTCGAGACGGCGGGGAGTCACCTCGACCGTCAGGCCCGCGCCGGAAGTGATATGCAGGCCGAGTAAGGCCGGATCGACGTCCGCCCCCAGCGTGTCGATATTGTGGATCATCAGGTGCTGCAAGTTGGGCCGCTCTTGCAGTAAGCGGAGTAGTGTGCCGTTCTTGAGAAGGTTTGGCACTTCGTACCAGTGGCCGACCGGGTGCAGGCACTGGCCGGGCAGATTGTCGGTATAGTCCCCCGCCTCCCCCGCTGTCGCTGCCCACTCCATCAGGGCGGCATGGCCGCTCTCGCGCATCTTCTGCGCCTGCGTGTCCAGCTGCTGCTGAGGCATCTCCTCCCACTGGAAGCGAAGATCGCGCACCGTTGGGATCATGCGAAGGCCAATGGAGCGGCCCGGCGAGAGCATCAGCGGGCCGGGATAGGCGTAGTTGCCCTCGGCGGCGAGATAGGACTGGATCGGGCCTTCCGTAAGATAGCTCGTTGTGAAAACATGGGGCAAAGACATCCCGCAGAGCCGACCGATGCGACGGCTCTTTGCAAGATGCACTTCAATGAAAGTTCGGTGCTTTCCTGCGAGGCGCGCGAACGGATGCAGCGCCTTCACTACCCCCGCCCCCTGCGTCCATCGGCTACCCGCACCCGCCGCGAGCGAAACCACCGCAACCTCCCCGTTTCGCAGCGCCTCCAGACCGATCTCCCGCATCTCCTGCGTGAGGCCGGTGATGCCGTCGAAGACATCGCCGGGCTCCACGTCCAGAATCTCAGTGCTGACGGGAAGGCGGTTCTGTGCCAGCCCTATCCGGCCGTGCTTCAGGTCGGTGCGAATCTGCCCGTGCGCCGCTGGATCGAAGCCGAGATCAGCCAGCAGTGATGTCAGCGTCCGCTCATCCTGCGACTCCCGGCGGGTCTGCGGCAGAAGGCGGTCGAAGAGAGTCTGCACCATGCCGCCCAGCTCTGGACGGGTGCGGCAAGCCGCGCCGAACGCATCCAACTCGGCGCGCCGCGAGGCCGGAAGCGTACGCGGGTCGCGGCGCATGAGGCCCGGAAGATTCAAGGAGTAGTAGCCGGGAGGGAGCGGGGCGGAGTCAGCGGAGAGCTGATCGCACCAGGTGCCGCGCTCGTTGATGGCGAAGTCGTAGACCACCGGCTCCATTGCGAACGGCAGGGCGTGCTCAAAGCGGCGGCGAGCCGCCGACATGATCGCCTGCAAACGTTCCTGCGCCTCCACTTTGCTGCGCGGATCGAAGATGAAGCCCATTCCCCCGCCCGCCATGCCGCCGAGCATCCAGAACCCCCAGAACCGCTCACCGAACTCACTTCGCACCTGCGCGATCAGAGTCTCCGTATACAGATTGCTCGCCCAGGGAATGATGGCCTGCAACGGGCCGAAGAAGTTTCGAGTCGTGGCTTCGCCGATGGCGGCGATGTCCCCGGAGGCGAGGCAGGAGAGGATATCAGTGAGGATCCGCTGCGTTCCCTGTCGCGCGATCCACTCCGATTCTGAGCGCAGCAGATACTTCTCCGTGACCATCTCCAGGATTGGGCCGACGTTCTGCGCCATGCCGCCATGCACCAGAACGAGACTGTCCTGTAGCTTGCGGCGCGTCTCCGGTGATGCTTCGGTTTCGTCGAGAACATGATGGGCGGGAAGAAGGCGCCCGCGGCTTACACCGAACTCCGGATCGCCCTCGGCGGCAGGCTGTCCCTGAATCAGCTTGATGCCGGGCCAGACTCCGCCGGAATCCTGCCAGCCGCCGCCGGAGCCCGCTATCCATTCGCCCAGAATGGCCCGCGCCGCGACGAGACGCCGCTCGCGCTCCTCCAGGCCACCGGTAAGGTTTTTCGCCTGACCGGTGGCCCTCATGCAGACGGAGATGAGGGAGGCGAGCAGGTTAGTGGATACGGCGAGGCGCGAGCCTTTCGGAATGCCGTTGACGCTGCTGACCAGTTCTATGCCGCGCCCTGGACCAGCCAGCCTTGCGAGCAGATCAGGCAGGTGCTGCTCCGAACCTTCGATGCCGGGCGGGACAATGCCGGAGGCGATGAGGGCCGCTTTGAGCAGGCCGAGATAGTCACGAGCGAAATCGAAGACCTCGCTGAGCTCCGTGATGTCAGCGGTTGTCGCCAGATCGACGCTCGTCAGCCGAAGCACCGGCTCATCGAGAATACGGAAGTATGCCTCCACAGGCGGACGAGGAGCGGCGTCGCGCCCATGCACTGCCAGATCGATGGAGATGTTGAGCACCTGCGCTCCCGCAGGATAGTCCATGCCGAGAAAGAAAATGTCGCTCCATGCGCTATGGGTAAGATCCATACGAACGGGCGTGGTCTCGCGCAGGAGAGGAAACGCGCCGTGCAGGTCTGTCTCAAGCAGCTCCGGGCGGATGCGAAGCGGCTGGTCGCCGGGGTGGCCAATCCGGAACATCCACTGATTGCCTCGCACGTTGCGCACGGAGCGCCGCACCTGATCCGCGAGCGTCTGGAAGGCGACCCGGTGGTAGGCCGCGGCCAGCGCGCTGGAGAGCGCATCACTCGGCCCGTGGGTCTCCTGCTGCTTGAGTAAGAGGGCGATAGCCTCCTCGAAACGGCGCTCCAACAGGTGCAGGTAGCCGTCGAAGGGGATGTGGCCGCTGATTGGATAGCCGGGCTTGGAGGGCAGGTGAAAGCGATGGATGGCGTAGAGGAAGAAGCAGGCGCGGACTCGCTCATACAGATTGCCGCTGGCATGCCGGAACGCCTCCAACGCGGTGCACTGCGCACGGAGCTCGTCGACGCTCGCGCTCCGGCAGTAGGCGTCCAGCGAAAGGTCGCGGACGGCGGGGTCCTCGGAGGTGATGATCTCGGTCAGAAGGGTGATGGTCATCGGTCGGCCCTCACTCCGTCCCACTCGGACCGCGCTGTGCAAGCATCTCACAGAGAGCGGTCAGAACTTCGTCGCGATCCCGCCCGCTCAGAGCCAGAGCGAGCTGAGCGGTCAGAAGGCCGTAGCGAGCATCGACTGCGTAGCGGCGTCCGTGGGTCTCGAGGGCGAGATAGCGCTCCTGCTGCGCGAGCTGTGCCAGCACGGGTGAAAGAGCCGCTCCGCCGTGAGCATCCATCTCCCGCCCCAGCAAATCCATCACCAGAGGGGTAAGAATGTGTATTCCGAAGAAGCAGAGATAGTGGCCCGACCGCAAGCCGGGAATAAGCAGGGTCTGCTCCGCCTCCGTCGGCGTCGGCTTTTCCAAAACGGTTTCGATGAGATAGAGATCCTGTGTTCCTGCCACCCTCTGCCCGCCCACCGTTCCAAAATAGGGCAGCTGGCTCTCACGAGTTGGCTGCACTCCGGAAACCGCGCACGACTGACTCTCCGCGACTTTTACAAGCTGCTGAGCGCAGGTCTGCGCGGTGCTGTTGAGGTAGACGTGATCGCCGACCATGTGCAGGAAAGGCTCGCCGCCGACGAAACTCTTTGCGCAGTGGACGGCATGCCCGTACCCTCGCGGCTCCTCCTGCGGAACGAAGGTGAGGCGGCCCGCATGGTCGCCCGCTGCGTTTCGATAGGCCGCTTCATCCCCCGGACAGATGACGACGCAGATGTTCTCGACGCCCGCCCGCAGAGCTTCCTCGACGATGATGCCCAGCACGGACTTCTGATCTCCGTCTCGATCCACCAGCGTCTGCAGCGGAAGTGTCCGCTGATTGCGCCCCGCCGCCGTTATCACAGCCTTCGTTATTTTCAACCCGTCTCCCCTTGTCGCCCGCGAGAATGGATGCTCGTACAAAGTATACCGCAGGCAGGTGAAAGAGAGGTGTCGAAGCCTATTTCTTCTCTATGACCGCCGTCTCGTCGGAGATTGCGCTGCGGAAGACCCAGGCGATGAGGAGAATCTGAAGAGGAAGGCGCACTAGCAAAATTACTGTAAACGAGACCCATCCGTGCTCGTGGAGCTGCCGCCAGAACATGTAGATGTTGGCGGGAAAGACCGCAATGAGGAGAGCGATCAGTCCCCAGCCCGCCGCGCGACGCACCTGCGGGACAAGCACTCCAATGCCGCCGAGGATCTCCGCGGCCCCGCTGACCCAGACGAGCACGAAGGGAAAAGGCAGGAAAGGCGGCACGATGCCCACGTAGGGGCCGGGCGAGACGAAGTGCATGATACCGGCAAAGCTGAATAGCAGCGCTATCACCCAGCGCGAGAGGCCACGATGCGAGGGCTTGACGGGCATAATCTGAACTCCTTACGCTCCAAATCCGATCAATAATTTTTCATTTTCGATAGCTTCACGGACTATGAGGTGCTGAACGCGACTCGGTGACTTGAAGGACAAAGTCGAGGTAGCGGAGAGTATGCGCCAGCAGATCAGAGGGCTGTGCGCCACCATGCGCGACGATCTGCGGCAACAGGGACTCCATGCGAGCGGTCAGGTCACGCAGGATACCCACTTTGTCAGCGAGGCTGGGATGGGGGAGGTCTGACAGGTCGGCGGCTGGCGTTTGGCCGACGAACCGCTCCACATCAGTAAGCGGCGCGACTACCCACTTCAGCAGGCCCATGCTCTCCTCGTGAGGCGAGCGGGCCACATATTTTGCCGCGATCAGCACCATGACGCGGAAAAACTGAACGGCGCGGTTTGCGGCCTCCTCGGGAGTGATTTTAGGCACGGGCTGATAGTCGAACTTCTGCGGTTGATCGGCATGTGGCAGGCCGACGCGGTCGAAGAGTAGTCGGGCCTGCGGAGGAATGCGCGTCGCGCCTGCGGGCTGCCAGTAGAAATCTGCTGTATGCGACCCCGTTTCGGCAGCGTAGACCGCCATGTTGTAAGCCCCGCCCGGCGGCGCGTTCTGCGGAGCCTCTTGAACGAGCAGGAGCTCACCTGCCCGACCCATGAAGGCATGTCGCTCCGCAATGAGCGCCGCGAGATGATCGTCGTGGACAGCAAAGACGATGTCGATGTCGCTCAGCTCATCGTCATCTCCGCGTCCGAGCGACCCGAACAGCCAGACCGCAGCGATTCTGGAATCGCCAGCGGCGAGCTCCTGTACGCGGCGCAGAAGAGTCTCTCGCTCCAATCGATAATCGGCGAGCGCTGCACGGACTGCGTCGGAGGTGACTTCAAGATTTCGGCTCACCAATGGCTCCTTTCGGCAAACGGAGAGGGCAAGTGTCACGCGTCGACGAAGTATGTTTGTCCAGACTGAGCAAGGAACTCCGCGACATCCGCGTTGGAGTTTGCTTGCGCCACTGTCTCACTGTTGTGACGGACAGTGAAGGGCGTGTTGGCACGAAGGCGACAGACAGAGCTGCGATGGGAACGGACTCCGGCGCTCTTGAGTTTGCCGTTTGCCCAGGAAATGTCAAGTTCGAAGCCTCCTCGGGCCCGCAGGCCCTTGACGCTGCCGGATTTCCATAGTTCGGGCAGAGCCGGCAGGAGCTCTATATCCCCTGCATGGCTCTGAAGCAGCATCTCCGCGATCGCCGCTGTGGCGCCGAAATTGCCGTCGATCTGAAACGGCGGGTGCGTATCGAAAAGGTTGGGCAGAGTGGAGTGTGCCAGGAGCGCCTGAAGGTTCTCCAGCGCCTTGTCGCCGTCGTGGAGTCTGGCCCAGAAGTTGATGATCCAGGCGCGGCTCCAGCCGGTGTGCCCTCCCCCAGCGGCAAGGCGACGCTCCAGGGTGATGCGGGCCGCTGCGGCAAGCTCCGGTGTTCCGCGCAGGGTTAGCTGCTCGCCGGGGTGCAGCGCGTAGAGGTGAGACATGTGGCGATGGCCCGGCTCCGGCTCTTCGAAATCCTCGATCCACTCCTGAAGTTGACCGTGCCTCCCAATTTGAAGCGGTGCGAGGCGCGCCCTTGCCGCATGCAGCCGATCCCTGAACTCCCGATCCGTCTTCAGTATATCGGCTGCCGCCATACAGTTGCTAAACAGGTCATGGATGATCTCCATGTCCATAGTCGGCCCGTAGCAGACGCTCGCTACGACTCCCTCTGCCGTGCGGAAGCTGTTCTCAGGTGAGTTGGAGGGGGCGGTGACCAGCCAGCCGTGCTTTGGCTCTGGCGTCAGGAAGTCGAGGTAGAACTCCGCCGACTCTTTCATCACAGGATAGGCGGAGGCCAGGAATTTGCGGTCGCCGCCGAACTGGTAGTGCTCCCAGAGGTGACGACACAGCCACGCTCCCGCCGCCGGGAATTGGCCCCAGGAGGGATGCTCGCCGGGAGAGGTGAAGCCCCAGACATTGGAGATGGTGTGGACAACCCATCCATGAGCATCGTAGTGAATCTTCGCGGTTCTGCTTCCCGGCTCGCGCAAACTGCCGATGAAGTCGAGGAACGGCCGGTGGCACTCGGCCAGATTGGTCGTCTCTGCCGGCCAGTAGTTCATCTGATCGTTGATGTTGTGATGGTAGTCGCCGTTCCAGGGCGTCTGGAGAGTTTCGGCCCAGATTCCCTGAAGGTTAGCCGGAAGCCCGCCGGGCCGCGACGACGAGAGGAGAAGATACCGTCCGTACTGGAAGTAGAGGGCGAGCAGGTGCGGATCGCTGGTGCCCTTGCGGGCGGCCTCCAGGCGAAGGTCGGTCGGAAGCAACGCCGCCTCCGTGCGGCCAAGATCGAGCGTCACGCGCCCATGCTTTGAGCGGTAGTCGCGCTGGTGGGCGGCGAGGAGAGCGGAGTATCTCCGCTTCGCGGCGGTCTGGAGTTGCGCGGAGGAGGTCTGCTCATGGGCCCCGTCGCGGTAGTTAGTCCCAGCGGTCAGGAGGAGTGTGACGGAGTCAGCGGCCTCAATTTGCAGCGTGTTCTCGGATGCGTTCACTCTGCCGCCCGCCGATACAGCCAGCAGTTGCGCGACGTACTTCATCCCTCTGCCATGGTAGAGCTGACCGCGCATCACCAGACCATCCTCGCCTTGTGAGGTCGTCGCAAAGGCTTCCGGGCGCGTGAGAGCGACGCGGAGAGTCAGCTGCCCTGGCCGGTCAGCGGTGAGGCGAACGACCAGTGCCTGCGCAGGCGCCGAGACGAAGACTTCACGCATGAAGCGCACGCCACCAACGCGATAGCGCACCCGGATCACTCCCGCGTCAAGGTCGAGCTCGCGGCTATAGTCCGAAACCTCCGAGAGGTGAGCAAAAGAGAGCCTCAGATCGCCGAGCGTCTGATACGAGCCGTAGGGAACGCTTGCTCCGTTGCCCTGCCCCGTCCCAGCGCCCCGGCAAGCCAGCTTCTCGTATGTCAGCTTCTGGGCCTCGGCGTAGCGGCCCGCGAAGAGCAGGCGGCGTATCTCCGGAAGGTGCGACAAGGCGTCGGGGTTGTCGGCGTCCTGCGGCTCGCCGGTCCACAGGCTGCTCTCGTTCAGCTGAAGGCGCTCCTCGGCAACTCCGCCGAAGACCATGCAGCCAAGGCGTCCGTTTCCGGCAGGCAGGGCCTCCGTCCACTCTCGTGAAGGCTGCCGATACCATAGCCGGAAGGCATCGCGCTTCGGCTCGTGCGCCTGCGTAGTTTCCCCTGCCATCGCCTCGCCTTTCACCTCTCCCAAGCCGATCGACAGACCGATGCCAGCTGCCATCGCACCGCTCTGGGCGATCATCTCTCTTCGGGTGGTCTTGCGCAGCATTTGCTCTCCTTCCTACCTCTCACTTCCGTGCGATGCATCTGCATTTTTGGTATAATGGTGTTCAGACACGATAACGCCATCTGACAGTCTGGAGACTTCCTGATATGAGACAGCCTGCGCGACCCAAGATCATGCCAAAACCTAAGCTCAGAGTGAAGAAGCCGCCTAAGCCCGATCTGCCGCAGCATGATCATCCCGCTCCTTATAGAAAGCTGTTTCGCCTTGGCAGCGGGGAATATCCTGCAATCTATGACGAAGTCGCAGAAGAGCTGAAGCGGGGCGATGTGAAAGTCGCCGCGGAAGCGCTGCTGAAGATGACGATGGACAGAACGTACTACGACTACGAGGACGAAGTCGCGGACTTCGTTGAGAGCGACCCACGGGCTTGGACACGCCAGCACGCTCTCGAGACTCTCTCCCGGCTAGGGGAGGCGGCACAGATAGGGATAGTGCCCCTGCTTGGGTTGCTTGACACCGACGATGACGACCTTCAGGACGCCGCTCCCTTCTACTACGCCACCATTGGGGAGCCTGCGCTGGAGCCGCTCGCGAAGCTACTCATGGACGCGGATGCGGAGCCCTTCACGCGAGCTGGAGCCGGCTCTGCGCTTGCGGAGATGGGCGAGCAGCATCCTGAGCTGAGAAGCCGCATTGTCACACTCCTCGAGCAGGCAATGCTGGTCGCTGACAATGAGCAGTTGACTGTGGGGCTGCTCATCACGAACCTGATGGATCTAGGAGCCCATGAATCCCTGCCTCTGATCGAACAGGCTTACAGAGACGATCGAGTTGACCTGTCTGTCGTGCAGATGGCGGACATCGAGGAGCATTTCGATCTTCCTCGCGTGACTCCGTGGCTGAAGCTCAGCCAGGAATCGGGCTTTGATGACGAGGATGAGGACACGAAGGACTGGACTGAAGAGAGTGCGCTCTACCCAACCACGGATGATGACGAGCGGGAAGTTCAGGTGCCCTACGTCGCAGAAGTGAAGGCAGGGCGCAACGATCCCTGCCCCTGCGGGAGCGGGAAGAAGTACAAGAAATGCTGCGGCGCGTAATGGCGAGCCATAGGTCATCCCGAAACGAGCAAAATCCATGCCAAAACTGGTCGCGTTCGCGCTGTTCATAGGGCTGCTGCTGATGTCGATTGGAGCGATGCTAATCCTATCGCTGCTGGTGGATTCCGCCTTCGCGACCTATATGGTGATCGGCTCGCTCTGCGCGGTTGGCGGGATCGTCATGCACAAAACGTTCAGGAGCCTGCGGCATGGGCGTATGCTGCGGCGCGCTCTCCGCAGCACCTCCCCGCAGGCGGAGGAGTGGATTCCTATGCTCTATGGCGACTACACTCCCTACGTCATCGAGGCGGCGGAGCGGCTAGGGGAGTATCGCGAGACGACCGCTGTTCCCGCGCTGATGCATGTCCTTGAGCAGACCGTCAACAGCCAGCCGCCCGGCTGGCGTGAAGTCTCCGAGGCTCTCGTGGTCTCACTTGG
>JANXLO010000526.1 GCA_025355115.1 Chthonomonadaceae bacterium | reverse complement strand
CCGTGACAAGACGATGATGGATGCGGCGCACTATCTTCTGGAGGAGATCAGGCAACGTGGCAACATTGCGGACGATCCAAGCCTGCACGAATGCCAAGTCTGCCATGTTCCGATGTCGCGCAAAGCGAAGATGTGCCTGGTATGCGGCTGGGCTCCCCCCATCAAAAGCCCGTTCGTGCGGATGCTGCGCCAGAAGCGAGTGCGCAAGTTTCGCAAATATGGGCCGACCTGGAGGCCATGTCCGAGCTGCCGCCTCCCGCTCTCTCGTCATGCTGTCAAGTGCGTGACCTGCGGCTGGGAGACGGCGCCAAAACGCTATTGGCAGAAGCCGCCCAGAGCGGTGTGGATGGTTACTACGGTAGCGATATGTGTAGTCTATTTCGCCCTCCAGTTCTTCGTGGTGCAGGTCGCGGATAAAACCGGGACCCACTCCCTGCGTGATCCCCTCGGGCGCGATCGTTTCGGCAGAGACAGTCTCTACCGTACGAACGAAGCGCCCAGGCCGTAGACGCTCCGCGTTTCAAAGTGCCGAACCCTCCCTTTCCTAAAGGGAATAGTAAGTCAGGAACCTGACCCCTGATCTATCAGGGAGTTGTCCGCGACAGAATCTGTCGGATTTGCAGGAAGAGCGCCTTCTGTTTCTCGGTGAGAAGCAGGAGGCGTTTTGCTGTCGAGAGGCGAGCTGCGAAGGAAAGGCGGTGGGTGAAATGCAGATGATCCGGCGGCGCGGGACGCTGCCACGTAGGCACAGACAGCAAGCAGTTGCGTTCCTGCCGGACAGTTTGAGCGGGCTGCGGCTCTGGCTTCGGGCGGATGCCGGGGTGTTTCAGGACAGCGCGGGAATCACTCCGGCGGTGAGCACAGGCGATGTCGTCGGGCTGTGGCGTGATGGCAGCGGGCATGGAAACGATGCCTCACAGGCAAGCACGGCCGGCAAGCCAAGGCTGGACTTGAGCGTCCAGAACGGCAGGCCTGCGCTGTTCTTCCAGACTTCCCGCTGGATGGACACACCGCTCACCGACGCACTGTCCGATATGACGGTATTCGTTGTGTTCCGCGATGACGGCAGCGCGGCTAGTTTCGAGAGGCTGCTCGATAAGAGCTTCTCTGCCGGCTTCTGGCTGGGCCGAGATCACCTGACCTCGAACTCCTGGGGTGGAGGCGTGGAGGATACAGGCGGAGGCTTCGGGCTCTACACCGCGTTTGCGGACGGCACATCGCATCTCATGACTTCCATACGGCAGGGCACCACCCATCTGCTGACTGCGGACAATGCGGCCGCAGTGAGCAGCACGGTCTCCGCCACGGCGACAGATGCGACTCCGCTGAGGGTGGGCAATGCGGTCGGGGCGAGCGCTTATCTGGGAGGCTGGATAATGGAGATTCTGCTCTATTCCCGCGCGCTGAGCGTCGGGGAGCGAGCCTCGGTGACTCTGTGGCTGAACGCACGCTGGGGGCTGTTCTAAGGGGGCACGATGGCGACTCGTTGGATCTATGAAATGCACATCGTCGTGGCGGCATCGGAGCGGGATATGGCGAACGGCATGGCGGCTCTGATGGACCCGGATCGGGGCGGGGCAAATACATTCATGCTTCCGCTCGCGCTCCTGGCAGAAGTAAATCCAGAGGCGGCACCTGCCTGCTATGGCGCAGTGACGGCGGCGACGGAGACGATGCATCAGGCGATGAATGTCGTGGTGCAGCGCGGCCTGCTGACGACGGTGCGCTACTGGCGCTTGGACGCCACGACAGGCGAGCTGCTGGAGACGAATAGCCCGATGGCTATCGCTTCTACAGGGACGGTCTGGAGCTGGGCGCAGACTCTGGCTGACGCCGGGCTGAAAGCGATAGGCGGAAGGGGGCAGTGATGGCGAGCATGGCGCAGACATTCCTGGTGAGGGACACGAACACAGCGACGGGAGACAACCGCAAAACCGGCCTGTCTCCCGTTTGGGTATTCCTGAAGAGATTGAGCGACGGGGTGGACATCTCTTCGCCGCCTGTGATAACCGAGATCACGCAGGGGCAGTACAAGTTCGCGTTCGACGCTGAGGCGAGCGGCGAAGCGGCGGGGCAGATCGATGCGGGCATCAGCGTACTGAACGCCTCCGACCGCTACATCGACGTGCTGCTGACCCGCGACAGCAGCCGTTTGCAGACGGGCATAGGCTCGAACGGCTGTCAACTGGATCTGGGGCAGACAATTCCCGCGACGAACACAGGACAGACGGTGGGAGATGCCCTGAATGCCGCGAGAGCGCAGGGCTTCGGGCGGTGGACACTGGCTGGCACCGCCTTGACCCTCTATGCTGCGGATGGCACGACAGTGGTGCGAACCTTCACTCTAAACGACGCCACCGCCCCCACGAGTCGCATCTGACGAGAGGATGCGAGAGCGATCTCAGAATAGCGCAGCATGGAGCTGCTCGCAGTAAAGAGACATCTGGCCTGAGGGAGAAGGGAGAGCGGCATGGGTAGAATCGTTTTGCAGGGCTTAAGGCAGGCAGCCCGGCTTATGACTCAGGGCTACGGTGGATCAGCGCCCGCACTGACGACGCTGGTGACAGCGCAGATGAGCGCACGAGACGACGGGGTGACGGCCTCAGGGGGAACGGGCTAGAAGGCAGGCAGTTGAATGGAGGTTTCACGCAGGGGAGGTCACCGCAACGACTTCTCCTGCTTCTGTTTTTAGAGAGTCAAGGCAAAGCCGAGATCAGGCTGGCCCATACGAAAAAGAAGGAGCTACGACATGCCGGAGGATTTCGTGCGGATGCGACAGGGCGAGAAGCGCCCCATCTATGGCGAGCTGACCGCAGCGGGCGGAACGCTGACGATCGCCCCGGTTCCCGGCCCGAACGTGATACTCTACGACCGGTTCGGGACGCCGATAAGCGGCTTCAATGGGATCGCCGCGACGGGCTTCGACTCGGGAGCGCAGACGGCCCCGCGAGTCTGGTTCTCCCTGGACGCCTCCGGGCTTCCGGCTGGCTTCTACACCCTGGTCTTCACCCTCACCGCGACCGGCTCCGACGGCCTGGTGCGCGTCTACCGCCCCTGCATCGAGGTTCAAGTGACCAATCAGAACTCGTAGTCTAGAGCGAGAATATCTTCCCGGATGGGGTTGATGAAGGTCTGCACCACGTGCTGGTGCGCGGGGTGCGGGCCGTAGACCTCGAGAGCAGCCTTGTCCGGAAACCGCACGACGAGGCCGTGCGTGAAGCCCTTGGCCCGATCGCAGAAGTTCTCCCCGACGCTCAAGTCCAGCACATTTGGCACTGACTCCTTCAGGCCCTTCAATCCCTCGACTGCCTGTGCTATCTGCTCCGGCGTCGTCTCCGCTCTCCATTTGAACAGCACGATATGCTCTACCACGTTTTTCTCCTCACTTCCCGCGCACGAGCTTCCTTGAATCTACCCCATCCTCTAAGCGGCTGTGCCCTGGCTCTCACGTAAGATTATGCCACAGCAGACTGTTATTTTGAAACTCCAACGCGATTCAGCCGACCGCTCGGCTAGTTGGCACAATTTGTGCAATAATAGAGTCACAAGCTAGCGACTATCATTTCATTTCAACTTGGCTTCTGTCTTGCCATGCAGTGCCTGTTTGTTTGCCCGCAACTGTCTGCATCTCTACAGAATTGCCAAGGACGCGCCGCATGCACCCAAGAGCGGCTGAGCGAGTGCGTAGTCGACGATCTTTCGATTATCCGTGCAAATAGGAAATGATTTTAAATATGCAATCTAAACAGTTGAGTGCGGCTCTGATAATGGTGGGTCTGGCCTCGGTCGGGCTGTCTGCGAACGCGCAGACCCTGGTCAACTATACCACCGATACTACGGCGACGAACCCTGCCGACAGCAAAAGTCTGGCCTTCAACGCAGTGTTTTCGATCCCTGTTCCTGGAACACTGAAGATCGATCTCACCAACCTGACGACAGGCACGATTACGGCCAATGATACTCTGTCAGGCGTATTCTTCAATCTCACAGGCAATACCGCGCAGCCTGCCGATGGAGTCCCGAGTGTTGCCACTACGCTGCCAGCCGGGAGCACGGTGGTAAGATCGACCAACGGCAATACCTTTGGCAGTCAGGCCGTCGCTGGTGAATTTGGGTTCAAAGATGTATCAGGAGTGACAGGAACTTCCTTCAAATATATGGTGAATGCGACTGTTATCCAATACAGGCACTCCTAACTATGCTCAGCCTGAGCCAGGAACCGCCGGTGATGCCTTTACCCTGGTGCCAGGCGGTTTTACAGGGTTTGGATCTTCACCGTTTGGTGTCATCAAGAATGAGGTTATCCTGACGTTGACCGGCTTCACAGGCCTGACTTCGACCTCGCAGTTGAGCAATGTCGGCTTCGCCGTAGGCTCGACCTCGCAGTCAGTCGGCGGCGTCCCCACCAATATCATTGTCTTAGGCCATGTGACGCCGGAACCTGGCTCGCTTGGGCTGCTTATGGGTCTCGTATCCTCGGGGGCTCTATATGCACGCCGCCGTCGCAACCGCCGCTGATTGCCCCCTTCCATTGACATACGGAGTTAAATGAGAGGCGCCTCTGTTGTGTTTCAATATATGGCAGACCTTGAATCTGGTGAAGTGCCCACCGACTATAACACTCGGCACATGATCAGTGAATGTCAACCAGACAAAATTTATTGACGAGCGTACAGTGAGTTGGCATGATCTGTGCTATAATATTTCGTGAATGAGTGATGAAAGTCAAAGTTTGAGGTGTACCCTCTGCCACGCCGCGAAGTGCCTCTTTTCTGCTTTCGACAACGCAAACTACGCTGATACGCAGATGACAACGATGTCTCACTGTTCCCATACTATATGGTTGTGCACATTTCAGCTTAATCATGCGTCTGCAGCCATGAGTAAGATCATGTAGCATGCAAATGTAATGATAATTTTATTCACCATACAGTAGCATGATTGCGTTCGATCCGGAAATTTGTCTGCAGAATGAACGCGGATTTTAACCGCCGACGTTGCCAGCGAGTAGATTTCCACCTTAATGGTTAACTCGTAGCAGAGATAAGCGAGCTTCAGCTTTTGAGATGGAGTGTGTCTGAACCGCACTGCCGAAGAACCGCCACGGGAACCAGGCAGCCAGGCGAAAGCGTATCTAAGACTGCTAAATCTTCGTGATAATGGAAAATGATTAAATATATGCAAGCAAAACAACTAAGTGCAGCTGTGTTTATGGTCGGCTTGGCCTCTGCGGGGCTCTCTGCAAACGCGCAAACGCTCGTCACCTATGCCACGGATACCACCGCAACAAATCCCGCCGACGGCAAGAGTCTGGCATTTATCGCATCGTTCAGCACCGCTACTGCCGGGACGTTAGTTATTCATCTCAAAAACCTGACCACAGGAACCATCTCTCGCGCAGATCTTCTCACCGGCATATTCTTTAATCTCACCGGCAATACCGCTCAACCCGCCAATGGAGTCCCTGCAGTGGGCGTTGCACTGGGAACCGGCAGTACGGTCGTGCAATCGAACAATACAGCCGCATCCAGCCAGGTTGTAACAGGGGAGTTTGGCTTTCAGGACGTTTCAGCCAAAGCCGGAACGTCCTTCGAATATATGGTGAACTCCACCGGCTTCTCCAATGCGGGAGGCACGCCTGATTACTCGCTTCCTCAACCGGGAGCCAGTGGGGACAACTACACACTTGTGCCAACCCCCTTCCAGGCAGGCGGCATCGGACCCAATAACGTTGTCAACGTCATCAAAAATGAGGTCATCCTGACGTTGTCGGGCTTCACCGGGCTGACCTCGACGTCACAGTTGAGCAATGTTGGCTTCGCCGTCGGTTCCGGCTCGCAGATCGTCGGCGGCGTCAGCACTTACGTCATACCCTTAGGCCACACGACGCCGGAACCCGACTCGCTTGGACTTCTGATCGGCCTCATCGCCTCCGGGGGGTTCTACGCGCGCCGTCGCCGCATTTCCCGCTGAGTTCGCCCGCAGAGCAGACACTCTACAACGAAAAGACTCAACGGGAGACTTTTTGGGTGGCTGCTCGACGCCGAATTAACTCCCTCGCCTCCCTCCGAAGCCACGAAATCTTCACTTGCCCTCCCTCAGTAAAATATAACTCCGGTCACCTTTTTGCAATGAATCAGCCCATGGATCACGGATCGTTCGATGGACCCAGCGCATCAAAGACGAGATAGTGGCCGCTTCGAAGAAGCACCTTGAGCGTTCGGGAGAGGCGGCGCGAACTGTTCTTGCCGCAAATGGTCAGATTTTGTGGGGGGTAGCTTAGAACTCAGCATAAGGATCTGCGTTCTCGCCTCGCTGGTCGGCTGCTCATACTGAGGGTTATCCTCCGCTAAACGGAGGAACGCCCGGTAGGCCGCTGTAGCCCTCTTTACGTTGCCCGTCCGCTGTGCGGCTCGGCCTACATTGTAGAGTGCGTCTGGATAGTGCGCGTCGAGATCCGCCGCCTTCTGAAACGAAAGCAGAGCCGCGGGGTATCGCTTCAGGCCGTAGAGCAGGACTCCGTAGTTGTTGTGCGCCCGTGCGCTCTCAGGGCTAAGGCGGATGACGAATTCGTACTCGCTAATGGCCGCATCGGTCTTGCCCTGCATATATAGCGCATTGCCCAGGTCGTAGTGCAAGTCCAGAGTGCTACTACTGTTGAGAATGGCGATCCGATACTGCCGGGCCGCCTCCTCAAGCTTCCCCGCCGCGAAGAGCAGAGTGCCGAACTCTCGGTGTATGTCCGAGTCCAGCGGATCAAGCGCGGCCGCTCGGTAGTACTCTAGCAGGGCCTCGTCGGAGTTGCCGTACTTCATCCACAGCACCCCCAGGTCGCGGTGATAGATCGCGCTCTCCGGCTCCGCTGCAATGGCCGACTGGTACTGATGCAGGGCCTCTTCGTTGCGGCCCTGCGCCATGAACACATTGCCAAGCCCGTGATGGGCGAGGCTGGATCCGGGATCAAGGCGCAGCGCTTTTTCGTACCAGCGAATGGCCTTAGGCATGCGGGGCCCGGTGGAGTTTTCGTTGCCCCGCTCGATGTAGTTGATGGTTCGAAAAGCTGGAATTCCCAGCCAGAAGCCTCCTACGGACAGGAGAAGCAGGGGGGCAACAACCCACTCGGAGAGGGCGAGCGGCTTCTGAGCGGCGTTACGGACGGGCTCCGCGAAGTTGTTGTGCTCTTCGGCAAAGGTATTCCATCCGTCGGCCTTGCGTCGGCGAAGATAGAGAAGGCAGGGAACAACCAGCATAAGCAGCGCGACGATGCCAACACCTAGCTCCGCCATAGCCCAACTCCAGGCAAGATGCATCTGTTTGTCCATGATACCAGTCCCTTCCGCTCAGCAGGTCACTCTTCGCCAGTTCGTTATATGATACCCTGCCCTCCTCTCATCCTCTCTCAAGCATTCTCTACAGACTAGTTGTAACTCGGAGCTGTTGACGTCAAGTGCATCCTCGATACGACGTTAACGTGCTGCCGAAGCGCCTCGCACACCTGGATCCCCGGTGGGAGGAGGCGCATGATCAGTCGACGCTCGCTGCCCCAGCAACTCGGTCAGCAGCGGCTTCAATCCGTCCGCCCATGCCTGATATCCCTGGACTGTCGGGTGCAGTTTGTCTCCGGGGTTCATCATTCCGTCGAACAGCCGGTCGTCTTTTCCCGCCAGCTTGTCGTTCACGTTCAGAAAACGTATCGTCTTCCCGTCGGCTAGCCGGGACAGATTTGCATTGATACGGTCTATGATGGGCATGGCGGCCATTTTGTCATTTCGCGGGAAGATGGCTGTCAGGATGATCGTGGCCTTTGGTGCTTTCTCTCTGCACACGCGCAGCAGGGCTTGTATGCCTCTCGTCACGTCTGTCACTATCGTGTCGTCGCCCGGCTGAGATCCAACGTTATTGGTTCCCGCCAGGACGACGATGACTTTCGGATTTACCCCGTCAAGCTCCCCATTCTCCAGACGCCACAGGATGTTCTCAATCCTGTCCGCGCCCCATCCAAAATTCCCCGCGTTCCATCCAAATAAATTCTCTTTCCAGTTGTTCAACAGCTCCGCATACTGCGGGTCGCTGGCTCCCCAACGGCGCACGATCGAGTCACCGACTACATAGAGATCGATGCCCCCGCGCCTGGCTTTCTCAACGAGCTGTGCATGGGCTATCGAGGAATTGGGATCGTTTCGTGGAGTGGGAATCTCGGTTGGCGCGCGCCTACCCAACTGCCCCGATGTGCCTTTCGGAAGCGGAGGTGCTTTGATGTACTGTGGCACCCAGTCGAAAAACGCAGGCCAGTTCGGCGTCACATCGTGCCCGCCTTCATGCTGGCGCCAGGCGAGCTCTCCGCCGATCAGCGTCTTGATCGCGGGCATGGGATCCGTCAGATAGTCGCCCGCCGTGCCGAGATCCTTTTTGCCGAGCAGCCTGTAGACCGGCCCTGCGAGAACAGCGGCCATAAAGCTGCCGTGCGCGTCCACCCATTTTGCGTCGCCGCGCTCCACCGTTCCGTAGCTGATGAAGCATGGCCGTGGGGCGCAGAGCGCGATCAGTTCATGCGAGTCGACCGGCAGATCGGCGGCGGTCTTCGGAGGGTCGGATGCACCGTACTTGATGAAATTCCCCGCCATCCAGTAGTATTCGCCGCCCGCAAGGTTCTCGACCGCCTCTCCAAAGAGGTGTCGATGCAGCTTGACCCCGCCCTCTCCAGACGATCCGATCAGTCCCACCGCGATGCGCGGCTCGAACGCCTCCGTCACGATGGCGGCTTTGCCGTAGCGCGAGAGGCCCTCGATGCCGACCTTCCTGGGATCGACTCCGGAACCTCGGTTCGCCTCG
>JANXLO010000483.1 GCA_025355115.1 Chthonomonadaceae bacterium | reverse complement strand
CGCGAGATTGTAGCGGGCCTGAGCGTTAGCGGGCTGAAGCTGGACTGCTTTCGTCAGAATCGTGACCGCGTCCATTTGCCGGCCCGCCTGACCATAAGCCGCCCCAAGATAGAGGCATGCCTGAAAATCGTTGGGATCGGTGTTCGTGGCCTGCTCGAGCTGAGTCACGGCCCCGGCAACATCGCCGCTCTGTAGCGCTGCAAGCCCCGCGTCTGTCTCTGCCGACATAATATGTGCTCCCTTGGCGAAAACGAAAGGTGTTAGCGAAGCATGATGACGCGCTCTTCAGTGCGCTTATCCTTCTGCAACTGCAGATCGTGAATAGTGGCGCAAAGATAGCGATTCTCATCGATGGTGAAGTCGATTCTCAAACGGGCCTGGGCTCCGCTCCCTGCGGGACTCAGCTTCAACGCATCTCCTTCATTCAACGTCGTGACGCATTCTCCCTCCTCTGCACCGTTGGGAAGCCAGTATTCATTGCCGTTCATCCGCTTCGCCCAGGGGAGACTGGTGCGTCCGCCGTATCCCACCTCACAGATCGGCAGGCGGAATAGTGCCTGGCCTTCCATGACGGAGTAGTAGCGGGTCTGGAACGGGTTAGGCGTGGGATAGCTGGTGCCGCGGCGAATCAACCGCTCATACTCCGGTCGCTGCTCGTTGTCGTTATAGACCCGAATCGCGTAGTCGTGGTGAACGATCTGATCCACACTGTAGCCTGCGCCAAAGATCGCCGCACCTTTGACGACCGCCTCGAATGGCTCCCAGTAGTGCACCCGTTGCGGCCCGAACAGCCGCTCGAACAGCTCACGAACGCCGGGCAATAGGGTGGAGCCGCCCACCAGCAGAACTGCATCGATTTCGGTGTCATCGAGCTCTCGAGCACAGTCGTCGAGCGTCGCCTCAGTGAGCTTCTCGAGCGTCCCATACAGGCCACGTGTCTCAAGCAAATTGAGAAAGGCCGCGCGTGTGATCTCGATGTTGCCGCCGCCCTGCAGGAGGAAGTAGCTTGACTCGGCGATGGAGGCTTTGTTGCTCAGATCCTTCTTGATGGCCTCAGCCTGCGAGAGCAGAAGCGGACGCAGGGTCAGCTGATGCGCTCTCAACTGCTCTGCCCCGAGATCGGCGATCCACTCGTCGACCGTCTCGCCGCCGTAGAAAAGCCCCCGTGCAGCCAGCAGAGTGGCCCTGTGGTGACCGGGATTGCCGTCACGACCGCTGCCCCCGCCCAGCGAGTGTGTGCGAACCACCGCGAGATCGAGCGTGCCGCCGCCGAAATCCACGACCAGGAGGTGCTTCTCTTCTGTAAGATCGACGCCGTACCCGAGGGCGGCGGCCACTGGCTCATCCAGGGTGCGGAACTTGGAGACGCCAAGCTTGCGTGCGATGTTGGAGAGCTCGGCCCGGTATGGCTCGTAGCTCTCGACCGGAACCGTCATAGTCAGGTCGGTCACTTGACCCTCTTTGCGCCACCACCGCAACGCCGTCATTATCCGTTGCATCCGCGAGCGGTTGGGCTCCGCCCGCTGGCGCTCGTACTCGGCGGTCGCGTTGAGAAGTTCTTTCATGAAGACGGTGGCACACTGACGGGCGGATATGGTCTGTGAGCCTAGCTGGGCGACAGGCTGCTGGCTCGCTCTAGCTAACGTCTTTTTGAACGACCGCGCCAACGGCCCGAGGGTCGTCAGATCGGCGGAATGCATGATCTCGCGCGCCGACAGAGCGGGACGACCTATGATGGCGCGGCCCTCGTCCTGAAAATAGATGACCGAGGGAATCAGCGGAGTTCGCCAGGCCGGTTCGTAATCTACCAGCTCCTCGAGCGCGACCGTGGTTGCGTGTGTGCCGACCCATTTCGCGATGAGTGTGTTGGTTGTGCCCAGATCGATGGCCCAGTGTGTCTCCATAAGCCGAACAGGGTGACTCCTCGCTGTGGTATGCATCCATTATACAGAAATTCGACTGTCAGTACAACCCTAATCGCGGATCTGCATCGCGCGGCTTATCTGCGGATCCCTGAAAATGTCGAACTCATCGCGGCTTCGGGTGGAAAACTCGCTCACGACAGCTCCGTTCTCGCCGCCCTGAAACCAGTGGGGAACTCCCGGCATGATCGTGTACTGATCGCCTGGCCGCAGGCGTATCTCATGATGGACGCCGTACCACTCCTCACTCCCTGCCGGAGGGATTGCCAGCGGATTCGGCGTCGGCTCTCCGGGAACGTAGAGATAGACCTCGCCCCAGCGGCAGCGGAATGTCTCTTCCTTGCCCTCTTCGCCTCCGGCGGGCGGGTGGAGATGCTCAGGGCAGGTCTGGCGCGGGAACAGCACCAGCTCTTTCGCGCAGCACTTCAGCGTGTTGACGTAGACGACGATTTCCAGTCCAGTCTCCGCAAGCTCTCCTAGCCCGAAATCCGCGACTTCAATATTGGCGGCCTCCTCCAGCGTGAGGACGATGCCTGCGCGATCCAGATAGTCTAAAGCGCGGCCCCGTGCCACGGCCAACTCCTGTGCAGTTATCATTTTACGTTACCCTCCTATTGATAATTATATGCATTTCATCAGAGGTTGTCAAGTCTACCCGGTCGCCTGCATGACCGTGCGGCGGGCTGATGCTGGGGTTGGGAAGATTTGTCAAATAAGCAGAGGTGCAGACGTGCGCGAAAAACACCCAAATGTCTGTCTGAATGGCGGTTGGGATACATCTGGAATCGGAGGCACTTACTGTTGGAGGACGGCAGTTGGCTGAGATATCTTTTCGGCGACTCTGGCGCGACGAACGAACGTGGAGAGGAGCTGGATCTCCTCACGGCTGAATTCGCGGCGATCCTGAGTGTATATCTCGATCGCGCCGACGACGCGTCTGTCCGACCGCAGGGGCACGCAGAGGTAGGAGGACAGTTTATCTCGATGTAGCCAGGAATGCGCGAGGCTTCTTGGATCGTCCATCAGGTCGGGGAGATTGAGCGACTGCCCGCGCCGCGCCGCGTGACCGCTTAGCCCCTGTCCTAGCGGAATGGAGGCGTCGGGAGGGACGGCGGAACGAAAGCCGCTGGTGGCCTGAAGCTTGAGAGTTTCGCCATCCAGCCGATAGATGGCGCAGCGATCCGCACGCATGATCTCGACGGAGAGGTCGGCGAGCAGGCGCGGAAGGTCTTGATCTTCTAACGACGAACCGATTGCCTGTGCGATGCGCCTGAAGTACCGGCGCATCTCGTGGGACTTCGTACGGGCTTCTTTGTAGAGGTGCGCGTTGACGATAGCGACGGCGGCCTGATTCGCGATGGTGTAGAGCAGCTCCATCTCGGCGACGGTGAAGAGCCTGCGCTTGCTGCTCATCGCATGGATGATGCCGATGACCTCTTCGCCGACATGCATCGGGACGCAGAGGGTGGAGGCAACTCCGAACGTGTCGAGCGGGGAGGTTCGGTTGCGGGCGTCGGCGGCGACATCTGAGACGGCCTGCGGAGTCTGCCAGTCGAATACCCAGCCTGCGATTCCCTCTCCTGCTCGCGGAGCCACCGCGTCAAAGTGGGTCGCCTCCATGTTGCGTGAAATGCGCGTTTTGAGCTTCTCCTCTGTCTTGTCGTAAAGCATGAGAGCAAAGCGGTCTACCTTAAGCAGATTTAACACGCTGTCCGCGACGAAGTTCAGCACATGATCCTCATGCAGCGTGGAGTTCACATGCTGAGATAGCTCGTACAGAGCGGTTGCGCTCTCCGCCTGACGCTGTGCATCCTCGTACAGCCAGGCGTTCTCGATGGCAATGCCTGCCTGCATAGCGACGGAGGCGAGAAGCTTCAAGTCAGCGCTGTGATAGGCGCCGCGCTGAAGGCTTGTCACGACGATTATGCCGTGCGTCTCGTCCCGGCTGCGAACGGGCGCGATCATGGCGGAAAGGGCGCGTGAACGGAGCGTGATGTCTACGAAATCCGGGGCCTCGTCGGTGTCCTTGATGCGCCTCGGCTGCCCGGTCTCGATAACACGCGCGTGCTCGCCGCTCTCCACGGAGAGCTGAATCTCGCGCTCCTCGTCCATGAGACCTCGCTCGGCGGCGATGAAGAGATGCGTTCGCTCGTCGTTCAGGAGGAAGAGGACGGCGGCATGGTAGACGACGTGGGAGCAGAGTGCGCGGAGGACACCGTCCATGACCTCCTGAACATTCAGGCTGCCGGAGACCATGCGCGAGGTGTCGTAGAGGACAGCAAGCTCACGGCCCTGATCACGCGCAGTTCTGCTGGTGCGCTCCGCCTTGCGGGCGAGAGAAGCGAACTCCGCCAAAAGCGTCAGGGTCTCGATGTCGTCCGTGTCGAATGGCTGAATGTAGGAGCTCGGCGCCGTGGCTACATACTTATTGAGTGCGGAGAGTGTTCCGACGAGTTTGCCGTCGGCCATTAGCGGAACGAGTGCGGCAGTGAGGTGCTGTGACGAGATTTTCGAGGCGGAGGAAGCGGAGCGGGGCAGCCGGGCGAAAAGGTCACCGGTGGGGACGCTGTTGCGCCTGTCGAGCAGCAGGGACTGGCCTGTCTTAACAACTTGATTTGAGAGGGAGTCGGCGACGCGAATTCGCAGCCCGAGCATATCGTCTGCGTTGTCGCCAGCGGCCGCGACGAAGTCGAGCATGTCACGCCCTTCCGACAGCAGGCATAGCGCGGCACTCGCGGCGTCTGTAAGGCGGCGGGCCTCTTCGACGACGCTCTGCAGCACCTCGCTGGCGGGGATTCCGGCATGGAGTGCGTCGGTCAGGCGGCGTATGGCGGCACGGAGATGGGCCGCGTTGGTCATGGTCGCTTCTCCTCCTCCCTCATTCTCGCATAAATCACTGATTCTGTCAAGTATTCACGTCCATTCACTATTATAATGAACAGTTGCGCGGCCCATCGGACAGATTCGGAGTGATCCCGGCCTCTTCGAGCATGGCTTTCAGCAGGACTCGAAGAGGCCGAGCACAAGAAGAGCCGTCAGATGATCTCCAGCCCGTCGATAGTTGGCAAGGCAGGGAACGGAGCGTGGGGCTCTGCCTGATACCAGAAGGCTGTAGAGGCGATGTCGTCCTGAAGCGGGAGGTAGCGCCCGCCTGTCCGCCAGCCGAGCGCCTGGATCGTGACGCGCAGGTCCTCCTCGAAGCGGATGGGGTCCGGAATGTGCCAGCGGTACATTCCGTGCCTCTGCTGCGAGCGGTACATGCCCGCCTCTCCGGACATGATGACCTGGGGCATCCCGAGGTAGGCGGTGGAGAAGACGCCGTACTGTCCCTGCGGATGCTCGAAGTTCCAGGCGCCGCCGAAATAGTCCTCGGTGCCGGTTCCTGCGATGGTCGGGAACTCACCGTCGCCGTCCATGAAGAACTTGATCTCGCCCTCCCCCCACCAGCCGGTGTTGTTGACCTGCCATGCGAGGTAGGTTCCGACGTAGTGGCCCTGTCCTTTGACGCCTTCGAGGAGCGTATGCACCTGCGCGTAGGGCAGGGGATTCGACCGGCGAAACTGCGCATGAAAGGTGGCTGCGTCGGCGGGCACATCGGTCAGCGCGTAGGTGACCTGATAGTAGTAGCCCCGGCAGATGTCATCGGTGAGGTTTTCGAGGGTGATGCGGGCGGACTTGTGGAACGGCATTTCCCAGTAGGAGTTGAAGCCGCCAGCGGGGTTGACGGCGATGGGCAGACTGGTGACGTTGCAGCGCTGGCCCCAGCCGTTGCAGAACAGATCGCCGATGGGGACTTCAACGGACGGTGTCTCCTCGCCGTCCCAGTAGAAGCGGATGATGAGCCGTCGCCACCAGTCGGGATGGACGGTGTTCCAGATGTGCTGGATAGCGCCCTGCCCGGTGATGTCGGCGATAGTGACGGTCTGGCGCGGCTCGATATGGATGGAGGGGGAGACCTTCCACCCGAGGCCAAGGTCACGGGCAGCGTTTTTGCCTGTGCCTTCGGTCGCCATGCCCGCCATGCCCTTTTCGCCCGTGAAGTTCTCTGCGCTTATCGAGCGCGTCTTCGCCTTTGAAAGCCGCGAGATGTTGTGCAGGCCCATCCCCAGGCCATTGAACGGTTCCATGATCGGCAGCGTTGCTCCTTTGCCATAAGTTGCTGCCGCAAAATTCGCCGTACACGAAGCAAATCCCTGCCGATAGAAGTGAAATGCAAGGAAGAACAGGGGTTGAAAACCCTGCCAATAAAGGACGAACGTCTTGGAGATGGAAATGCCCGGTCTGGTTGATACTGGAGAT
>JANXLO010000476.1 GCA_025355115.1 Chthonomonadaceae bacterium | reverse complement strand
CAGGGGATGCTGCTGCGCATCCAGGGCCATGTCGCGCAGCTGATGCCGTTCCTGAGCGCGCCTGTGAGCCGCGAAAGGGAGAGGGTCTGAGATGCAGGGAGACAATTCGTCCGAGGACGAGCCGATGGCGCAAATGAACATGATCCCGTTGATAGACATCGCGCTGACCATGCTCATCATCATGATGGTCACGACGGTCTTCATTCGAAAGCCAGGCGTTAATCTGACCCTTCCGGAGACTGCAACGCGCGAGGGCGCTCCGGAGACAGTGAAGGATTTGACGGTCTACATCAACGCTGACAACAGAATGTATGTCGACGCGCAGGTGCAGTCCTCCAAGCAGGTTCAGGCTCTTCTGATGACTACAGCCAGGAAGAACAAGGATGCTCGTGTGCTGGTGAAAGCCGACCGCGCCGTCATGTACGCGCAGGTCATGGAAGTGATGGATATGGCGCGGCAGGCCGGACTCACCCACATCACGCTTCCGACCGAGCCGAAAAAAGAGCCCATCGCGAACCCCGCGCCATAGCGCGCCGTCTCAGGAAGAGGTCATGCAAAAATGCGCGTTGAACGCTGGTACTGGCTGTTCGCCTTCTGTTTTCTCTCCTTCGGGGTCCATCTTGTCCTGACACGATACGGCCCGGCCTCCACCAGCACGGTCGTCCCAGACTCGACGAAGGAGATCGAGGTCTCCCTTCAGCCTCAGCCTGAGAGGAAGCTGGAGCCGAAGCATGTGCCGCCTCCAAAGCCCCTTCCTAAGCTGGCCCTTCAGCCGAAGATTGTTCCAAAGGTCATCGGCACTAGAAGACCCGTCCCCGTCAAGCCAACGCCACGCCCTGTTATAGCAGAGAGCAAGACGGAGCCGGCAGTTGCGCCCAAGCAGCCTGTGCCTGTCAACCCAGTTCCAGAAAAAACGGTCAGCGGCGGGGTCAAAGAGATCGAGAATGAGAAGCCCATCGCGCTCGGCGCCGCGACGGCACCCAGGTTGCAGGCCCCTTCGCTGCCGCACCTGACAGTGGCGCGACGGGAGTCGAATTCCGGAGGCGGAACGCCATCACCGGCAGAGGTGGCGGGCGGCAAAGGCGGATCATCCGCTCCGGAAGCTCCGCCTGAGGAGGTGCTCTACAATGGAGGCGGCAAGGGCGGTAGGCTGTTGCCGAAGGAGGCCCCCGCGATTGGGGGAGGCGGTGGAAGCTCCATTTTGACTGTCAACAATCCTCTTGCCAAAGACATCATCGCCGAGGACAAACCTGGAGCCGGGCCAGGGACAGGCGGAAATGAGGGCACGGGCAGGGGAGGCGGAATAGGATTCTCCCGAAACAAGGGCATCGGCACTAATCCCAACGGTCGCCTGCCGATAGCCTCGCTCTCCAACGCATCAGGAAACGGCAACGGCAATAGCCGTGGCAGCGGAGGCGGAACCCGACCGCCGGGTGGCGGCCGCGGCACGGGCGCAGATCTTCCGGGCACAGGCGGCGAAGGAGCTGGCTACGGACGCGGCAAAGGCGTGGGAATTGGCGGGGGTAATGGCGCGGGGGTGGGGGATGGCCCTGGCGGAAGCGCCTTTGCCGGAAAAGGCTCACCTTCGTTTGGTGATATCGGCGGCCTGCTCGCAGGGAGCCCGTCAGGCGGTGGCGGAACCAAAGGCGGAATAGGCGGACGTGGCGCAGGTGCCTCAAACACCAGCGGGTTCGGCTCGAAGGAGCAGATCCCGTTCGCACTGAAAGGCGACATCTACTTCCTCGATCCAGGGACGACGCATCTGCCTGAGAACTTCCGAAAGCTCAAATCCGTCGGCAGCATCTATGCGCAAAGCCTCAATATCCCCACTCGCAGCTTCACACAAGGCTTTCCCGGCGTCACTGACCGCTTCGAGTGGTTCGCCATAGACTACAACGGCGAGTTTCGCGTCCCCGTCGCCTCCAACTACCATTTCCGACTGACCTCAGATGACGGCTCGAAACTGTTTCTTGATGGGCAGCTCGTAATCAACAACGACGGGCAGCATGGGACGACGACGAAAGAGGGATCGATCCGGCTCAGGCCAGGAAAGCACATCATCGAAGTCCAGTATTTTCAAGGCCCGCGCGAGCAAGTCGCCCTCATTCTGAATGTAAAGGCGGAAGCGGAGTAGGGGTCTTTGTACAAGGAGGGTATGGCGAGGAATGAGTGACGTCACTTGCGCAAGCTAGATGGCGGCCTGTCTGGTGTCGGCGGGCATGGGAAAGGTGACGGTCACCCGTCCGCCGCCTGCTTCGCGATTGCCGTAGCTGACCTGGCCTCCAAGATCCGTGCGCACTATGGCCGCAACCAGATCGAGGCCGGTATTTGCATCCCGGCGACAGTCGAAGCCAAGAGGGAATCCCTGGCCGGTGTCGCAGACCTCCAGCAGGGCGGTGTGTTCTCCAGCACGAAACGCCACCTCCACTTCGCCCTTTCCATGCTTGACGCCGTTGCTGACGAACTCGTTCAGAATAAGCACCAGTGCGCTCGCGTGCCTGGCCGGGAGCAGCGCCTCTTCGACATCAAAGCGCAGGCGCAAGTTCCCCGCCGAGTGCTGGAGCATCGGGAGGACTTGCTCAAGAAGGGGCTTCATGGGGATTAGATCGTTTTCAGCGTCCGCTTTGGTGCTCAGCGTCATGAGATCGTGGATGGCAGAAAGCGCTCCGATCTGATGGCGCACACGCCGAAACGCATCGACCGGGATATGCTCGCGCTCGTCCATTAACTGAATGTCCACAAGTGCGCCGAGCGTCTGGAGGTGGTTCTTGATCCTGTGGCTGCCTTCGAAGACCGCTCGGTGCAGCCTTGCGTTCAAGTCAATGATCTCCTGCTGATGAAGCTTCGACTGCGTGATGTCCTCTTCGACCGCGATCCAGTAGGTCTTCTCCCCGAACTCCAGAAGCGAGATATGCGTGCTCGTCACGAAGGATACCCCCGCCTTAGTGCGGCTGTGAATCTCCCCGTTCCACCTTCCTGTTGTGTAGAGGCTCGGCAGCAGTGAACTAAGCACTCGGCCATTCTCCCCTACGGGGAGGTCGTTGATCGCGGAGACGTGCTGACCTATTAGCTCGTCCGGACGATAGCCGAACATGAAATCGAAAGCTGCATTCGTGAACCGAATGACGCCCTCCTGGTCTGCCATGACGACCCCCTCCGCCATGTTCTCCAGCACGGCTGCCCGAATCTGGAGCGCTTCATTTGCGGCCTCCAATTCGTCGTTTCGGCGCCGCAGTTCCCCACGCTGGGTCTCCAATTGACGGTGCAAGGACTGCTTTTCAATGGCGTGCTCTATAGCGCGAACAAGAATCTCTTCGGTGAGGGTTCCCTTCATCAGATAGTCCTGCACGCCTTGTTTCATAGCGCGCACCGCGATGTCCGTGCTGCCCGATCCGGTGAGCACGAGGACCGGGAATCGCGGCAGCGCGTCCCCGTTTTTAAGGCGACTGAGCAAAGCGAGCCCGTCCATATCGGGAAGGTGAAAGTCCAAGAGGATGCAGTCGGGGCTCTCCTGCTCGATTACTCGCAACGCCTCGCGTCCGGATGCGGCTTCGAGCAGGCGGTATGCCTCCCGCCCTCCGCGCGTCAGGTAGCGACGGAAGGTAAATCGGTCTTCGGGACTGTCGTCCACGATGAGAATGGTTCGCTCGCTCATGCAAAGATCTCCAGAGGCCGCATGGTCACGCTTGGCCCTGCGGCAGCGAGAAGTAGAAGGTCGAGCCCGCCCCGAGCACGGACTCCACCCAGATTCGACCGTCATGCCGCTCCGCTATCTTACGAGCGATGGTCAGCCCTGCCCCGGTGCCGCCGCCGTACTCCTCCCGCCCGTGAAGCCGATTGAAGATGCGGAAGACCGCCTCCTGCTGCTCGGCCTCTATCCCGATGCCGTTGTCCTGAACATAGAATGTGCGCAGGGCCGTCCCCGCTTCGGAGGCTGCATCGAGGTAGCCGATCTCCACCCATTTATCCGATTTGTCATTGTACTTGAGCGCGTTGGTGATCAGGTTCTGGAAGACCTCTGTGATCTGCACCCGGTCGCAGAATGTGCGCGGAAGCTGGCGCGGTATGCGCATCTGCGTCCCGGTCTCCGCTATCCGCAGATTCAGCGCCTCGATCACCTCTTCCAGAGCAGAATTGAGCTCCACTTCCTCGACGAACAGCTCGAGCTGCCCGACCCTGGAGTAGTGGAGCAACGAATCGATGAGGGTCTCCATCCGCTTCGTCAATTTGAGAACGGTGTCCAAATTCTCCTGCCCATCCTGGGGAAGGAGATGTCCGTAATCCTCTTTCAGAAACCGCGACATGTTGTGGATGCCCCTCAGAGGCTCCTTCAGGTCATGCGACGCGATGTAGGCGAACGCGTCCAATGCCTCGTTGCTCTTAGCAAGGCTTTCGTTGGCATGAGCCAGCTTTTCGGCGAGCCTTGCCATAAATTCGATGACAACCACCCGCAGTCTGCGGGCCGCGTCGATCTCCACAGGCTTCCAGGCGAGCGCCGTATCG
>JANXLO010000443.1 GCA_025355115.1 Chthonomonadaceae bacterium | reverse complement strand
CCAGGACGATCTTATTGTCCCCACGATAGGCTTATACGCTTTTTCTCCTTCGATAATGACCATTGATTACGCCAACAATGTTTTGATTTTGCACAATCGAGAGTATGATGTCACTAAGCAAAAGCGACCTGTCTCTTCCATCCTTTTGCACTACTCCCCTGACGATACCAGGCGTGTTATTCTTACCGGCACTATCAATGGGCATAATGCGCGATTTTTACTGGATACTGGCAGCTCGGTCTTCTGCGTCTCGCAACGTTTTGCCATAGACCATCTTTCCTACGTTCCGAACGAAGCTCAATCGTGGACACTGCACAATGGAATTATTGATCACCCACCTGCAATCCGAAAGGCTCGTTGTTTAATTGGAAACGTCTCAATGAACAACCAAGATTTCTATGTCGTGAATCGAGCGGGAGGAGTTGACTGTTTATTAGGTCATCCATTTTTTCAACACTATCGTGTCACAATTGATCCATTCCGCAAAGTTGTCATGCTGGAGCCTGATCTTCTGTCGAATTCATAGAGTGTGAGTTAAGGGTGCATTGATCCTCCCCCGTTTTCCTGGAGTGGGAGTTAAGCAGCCAGCAAGGCTGTTCATGCAAGTGATTGAATGGGATGTTGCATGGCCACGATCTCAGGAACTCCAGCTAAAGGCAAGACTGCCGTGCTTGGCAGTAGCTTACAGTTCACTCTGTTATTTGGCGGTCAGGCGAAATGTGTCCATCCGGATGTACTGATCGACCGCTCCGTAGGCATCATCGCCGCCGATGTGGGAGAAGATGAAGATGCGACCGTCTGCGGCCTGCACACTCCGCGGGTAGTAGCGGCTGGCACGGCTGCCTTCCAGCAGGTGCCACGACTTCCCGGCGTCGGAGGTACCGTAGATGCCATCGGTCGCGATATGGAGCACCATGCCCTCACGTGTGGCCAGAAGCTCCGGGTGCCCGCTGTGTTTCAGGACGGACGGGCCGCAATCATGAGACATCCAACTTCTCCTGGCTCTTTTCAGCAAAGCCTGCCAGCGCACCTCACGGTTGGTCTTGAGCGTCGGGTCCACAGTGCGGAAGACGCAAAGCAGATTGCCGGTGGCCAGCTCGGCGACATCGTACTCCTCGCCGCTCCAGTTCGCCCTGTAAGGATCAGGAACCACAGTTACCGGCTTCGACCAGGTCTTTCCGCCGTTGGAGGATGTCATCATGAGCGGCTCAATTGGGGCTCGATTGACGTTCGCTGCCAATGTACCGGCAGGGACGCGCAGAATTCCGCCCGTAACCATCAAGCGCCCATCCCGCAGCAGCCGCAGGCGAGTGGGATAAGTGGTGAACCGCTTTGGATCGAGCAAGGGCTTCTCCGGCCCGCTCCATGTCTTCCCGCCATCATGTGACCGCTGCAGACAGCCAGTCTTTGGGAAAGTGTCGTCAAAGGGCAGATACTGGCCCCACACAGCGCGAACGATGACGCCATCGGCGAGCGCAACCTGTGCCTTGCCAGTCGAATGGTTCATGCACGAGCGAAACGGGTCGCTGCTCACTTCGTTCCATGACTTGCCCTCATCGGTCGAGCGGAGGTAGACATTTCGCAGGTCAAGTCCGTTCATATCGTAGTTCGGATTGCCGTTCGGCGGCCAACCGGGAAAGGCGGCGAGCATCTTCGCGTCTGTTCGCGGACGATCCTTGAATGGCCCCGTTGCTTGGGTGAAGGTCACCATAAGACTTCGATCCGGCATGATCCAGGTTCCAGTCCAGCATGTAAAGCCCGGACTTTGCGGGGAGTGGTAGATCGTCGTGGAGGTGTAGTCCGAGGCGATGTATTTGAGGGGGAGCGACGCCGAGGAGTCATCCGCGCCGCTGGCGGCAACGGCCGCACATAGCGCCGTCAGGAGGCCCACTGCAAAGCTGCTAAACTTCATCCTGCTCCTTCAATGAGGCCCCACGGAGTGCGGGGCCACCACAACTGAGGGCAACTATGTTTTTTAAACGCCGTTGGAAGTTTTCTTGATGATATCACAGGACGCTTCAGATATCCTGCGGCAGCTGTCCCGGGTGTCCCCTGTAACGAGGGCATCCGGGACGAGAAGGACCAACGCCGTGTGCTCGTAGCGGCGCTATACGGGATTTGTAGGATGGGCGTCCGTTATGGAGTTCGTACTGACGCTTGCTGCCGAGGCCGCTCTATAGTCTGCGCCAACGCCATAATCGCCCAGCATGTGCCGTTGAACGAGGCATACTGCGACTGACCATGCGGGAAGCCCGCATCGAAGTAGTTGTTGTTCGGCGTGGCACGCTTATTCACGAACCAGGATCCGTCCTCGTCCTGATTGATCAACAGGAACTGCACTCCTCGCGTGTACACCGGGTCTGTGACCGGCAACTCCCCGACCACATGCAGAGCATAGAGTGCCTGCCCGGTGGCGTAGGCGTCGCTCTGCAGGGAAGGCAACTGCGACCAGCCGCCGTCCGGGCGCTGATCGGCGCGAACGTCGTCAATCGCCTTCTGTCGCTCCGCCTCGGTCGTCCCGGCCCATTTCAGCCCGAGCAGGCGGGACGCGCGGTCCTCGCTGGTCTGCGTTGGTGCCTGCATGAGCCAGGCTTTCGCCATTGCGATTCGCTTGGCGATATCCGCCCCGTACGCTCGCGGCCCATATGCTCGCAGAGACTGCACCGAGAGAGCCGTCATGGTGAAGAAGCTGGACTGCATAGGCACCCGCGGCCCCGAGAACTGCCAGTGCCCGTCTGGAAGCTGCTGCCGCGCGAGAACCATCGCCATCGCCCCGTTCGCTTCGCTGCTCGGCTGTTTATGCGCCGCCATCCCGGCGAGAATCCAGGTGTCGGACGCCGCCACTTCCTCGATCTCGATCAAGGGGACCTGCTTCATCGCTTCGGGGTCTTTCAGCGCCCGAAGATGGACTGGCTGCAAGGCAGTCATCATGCCGTTGATGCGCTCCGTCTGCATTCGTTCGATCTCTGGGCTGAGAAGAAATCCGTGATCACGGGCTGCCCCCGTAGCCATTCGGCCTAGCCCTTCCTGGTGACAGGAGACGCAACCTGTCCTCTGGCTGAACTGGAGCATCGATGACTGAAGAGCCGTGAGGCTCAGTTTGACAGCGGCTGTTGCGTCTCTCGGAATGCTAGGATTCCCAGCAGGTGCGTTCACTGCAGAATTGCTGAGGAGCGCGAGGCACTCCTTGTGGCCTCGGGCGGCTGCCAGGGATGCTGCGGTGTGGCCAGCGCGGTTGGTGGCCTGAGCGTCGGCTCCGCCCGCAAGGAGAGTTCGTACAACGTCAGGATGATCGCCGTAGGCCGCAGTAAGCAGCAGTGCGGTGCGACCCTTGGCATCTTTCGCATTGGGATGCGCGCCTTTTTCCAGCAGCAGTCGGACGAAGTCCGTGTGCCCGGTCACGGCAGCAGACATCAGGGGAGTCCAGCCGTAGTTGTCTGCGCCATCGACGCCCGCACCCGCGGCGAGCAGTACCTGTCCTGCTTCCTTCTGGCCCTCTCGAGCGGCATACGTTAATGCCGTCGCCCCGCTGTGATCCCTGGCGTTAACATCCGCCTTCCGACGAATCAGTTCTTGGACTACCTTGTCCGCGCCGGTTCGGGAGGCCAGCATCAGCACCGTAATGCCGTCGGCCCTGGATGCGTTGATGTCTGCCCCCTTCGCGAGAAGGAGATCGATTCCCTCGACGTTCCCGCCCAGCGCCGCGAAGGTGAGCGCCGTGCCGTAGGGACTGGGCGCGTCCACTTTCGCACCCGACTGCAGCAGTGTCTCCATCACGTCTGTCTGATGGGAGGCGGCCGCTACATCGAGCGGGGTAAATTCTAGTCCGTTGCGCGAGTTGGGGTCTGCTCCCTGCTTTAGCAGTGCCTGGACGGCTGCCGCATCTCGGTGGTTAACGGCCAGGAAGAGGTCCTGACCCTTATTGCCACGTGGCATTGTCGGTGGGTCGGTAGTTTTGCGGGCAAATTTGTTCTGGGAAGGTTTCGTCTTCGGCGGCGAAGAGCCTTGACCGCCACTGGCGTAGGCAGTGGCCGCGACGAAGGTAACTGTGATAACCAACAACAACGTTCGGAGGCAGCGAGAGTTTGTCATGATAATCATCCTTTGCTGACATCGTCAGAATCTTGCTGACAGGGGACATCCATTGTGACGGGCAATATTTTGGAAAGCTTTCCATCGGGCAGGAGAGGATGGGTTCCTCTCATACATTCACTTGTCCTTGCTCGACTTGAATGTAAGGTTCCACACTCGTTTATTGAATCCTCCTTGACTCCTGCACTGTATCGCTGCTCTGAAAATTTTATATGAACCCTCCCACAAAAAAAGCTGACCGCGACGAGAGCGTCGCGGTCAGCGTTGAGTTTTCCGAAAGGGGCTGTCAGACGAGGGCTTCGTCTATCGCCTTGAGCGTTTCGGGGGAGAGCGTCACTCCGGCAGCGCCTGCGTTGTCGTCCACCTGCTCGGGACGGCTGGCGCCTATGATGACGCTCGAGACGTTCTTTTGGCGGAGGCACCAGGCCAGGGCGAGCTGAGCCATGCTCAGTCCGCACTGCTCCGCGATTGGTTTGAGCTTTTGGATCCGCTCCAGTTGCGCCGAGTCGAGCTTGCCGCCATTGAGGAACATGTTTTGCTTCGGATCAGCGGCGCGGCTGTCGGCAGGGGGCGGCTGGCCGGGCGTATATTTGCCGGTGAGAAGGCCCTGCGCCAGCGGCGAGTAGACGATCTGCCCGATGCCCTCGCGCTCACAGAGGGGAATGACATCCTTCTCGACATCGCGCCCCAGCATGTTGTAGTAGGGCTGGCTGGAGACGAACTTATCTAGGCTGAAAGCGCGCTGCATCGCCGCCGCGTCCGCGATCTGAACAGGCGACCACTGGCTGAAGCCGATGTAGAGCACTTTGCCCTGCGTCACCAGATCGTCGAGGGCGCGAAGCGTCTCCTCCAGGGGAGTCTCCGTGTCGTACCGGTGACACTGATAGACATCGATGTAGTCCATTCCCAGCCGCTTGAGGCTGGCGTCACACTGCTCTATGATGTGCTTGCGGGAGAGGCCTTTGTTGTTGGGCATCGGGCCGTCATTCATCGGGAAATAGACCTTCGTGGCGACAACGTATGAGTCGCGCGGGAATTTCCTCAGCCCCTGCCCCACCATCTCTTCGCTCTTGCCCCGCGCATAGACATTGGCGGTGTCGAAGAAGTTGATGCCCAGCTCATACGCCCTTTCAATGCAGTCAATTGCAGTCCGATCCTCCGTCGCATTGCCGTACGTCAGCCAGCTCCCAAGGCAGACCTCACTCACCTTCAGCCCGCTGTTTCCAAGCCTGCGATACTTCATCTCAGCCATAGTTCGTCCTCCCGTCCAATCAAATTGCAAACCGATAAGAATACGCCCGGCACGGCAGTTTAGTTGCCATGCCGGACGCTCTTATCGCAGGCGATTCACGGGCGATAATCGATGTTTCAGACAGTTGCGCCG
>JANXLO010000418.1 GCA_025355115.1 Chthonomonadaceae bacterium | reverse complement strand
CGTCGCAGGGACGTCCTTCTTAGGGGGAGCGTCGCTGATTTTATGAGTCGCGACCAGGGAGAGGAGGACTATGCCCAGGGCGATGCGGTAGAGGATGAAGCCGGAGGTGCTGTGCTCCTTCATGTACCCAAGGAACCAGCGGATGACCACGTAGGCGAACAGGCCCGCGACCGCGGCACCGACGAGGTACGGCCCGATCTCGTCGCCAAGTCCTGTGCCTCGGAGGACTTTGATGAGCTTGTAGAGACCCGCCGCCGTGATCGCCGGAATGCTGAGCAGGAAGCTGAACCGGGCCGCGCTCTCGCGGTTCAGGCCCTGAAAAAGCCCCGCCGTGATGGTCACGCCGCTGCGCGAGGCTCCAGGCACAAGGGCCAGAACCTGTGCCCAGCCGATCACCTGACTCTCGCCCAGTGTCATCTCCTCAATGGATTTTCGCTTCGAGCCCATGCGCTCCGCCGCCCAGAGCACCAGAGCCAGAAGGATGAGGCTTGCGCCCATCACGCTCGGCCTGCGGAACACCGTGTCAATTTTGCTCTCCAGCAGCACACCGAAAATGCCGAGCGGTATCGTGCCGAGCAGCGTGTACCAGCCGAGCCGCGCGTCAGCATCATCCGCCGGGATCTTCAACGGAGATTTCGTGCGGACGATGCCCTGGACATAACGCACAAGATCCGAACGGAAGTAGGCAATGATCGCCGCGATTGGCCCCAACTGCACCACCGCAGAGAACGCCGAACCCACGTCCGCCCCGAACATCAGCCGCGAAGCGACCGCCATATGTGCGGTGCTGCTGACGGGCAGAAACTCCGTCAGCCCCTGCAATAGCCCCAAGAGAATAGCCTGCAAATAGGTCAGATGAGTAACATGGTCTGGCATGATAGGCAAATCGAATCTCCTTCGAAAAAAAGCATAATAGCTGGATGAACGCAGTTTCGCAGGCCGTTCGGTACGCCTCTGAAAGTATACCGGACGCGCGCCTGATTTCAGATGCAATATTTTCGGCAGGCAATTGACAGTCCTGCCGCATTCTATAGTATACTGAAAGAGCACTATTACGTTCATTCATAAGCGTTGCAAGTAGTTGTTTGCACGCGCCATAATTCATACCCATCAACCGGAGCAGGAAGGCAAGTCTCTTGGACAAAATCTATCTTCTAGGCGGTCAGCCGCTGGAGGGATCCGTCGCCGTCGGGGGAAGCAAAAATGACACCCTGGCGATCCTGGCGGGAACGCTGCTCATACCGGGCAAAACTGTGCTTCACAACGTGCCGAAACTTACCGATGTCTACACGCTGATGGACATTTTTTCTCATCTTGGCGCGAAATGCGCT
>JANXLO010000393.1 GCA_025355115.1 Chthonomonadaceae bacterium | reverse complement strand
TGGCGCACGACTTCGTGCACGGTATGCATGTTGGAGACCTGCTGTATCACGCTCGCCATATTGTACTGCTCAGGGTCGATGCCGAGCACCAGGGTGCCGTTCTCGATGGTGATGGCGTGAGTCTGCTCCAGAGCCTCCCAGAACGACCGATTGTTGACGCGATCTTTCAGTTGATTCACACAGTTGGCCCAGAGAATGGGCAGGGAGGCCGCGCTCATAAGATGATTCACTCCTGAAAAAATGAATGGCTCGCAGAGGATGGTGCGCCGAACGCCGCCGAATTGCTTCGGTTACTTGAAGGAGATTATACGCTCTGCGCCCGGAGAAGTCAATAGGCTTGCATCTGCTCACTATTCAGGACGAGAAGGCCACTTTCACGCTCAGTCGGGCGAAGGAGGAATCCGGACATCGGATGTGGAAGAAGGCTCCACAGAAGAGTTCAGTGCAAACCGAATGGTCGGAGTGGAAAATGAACCCCTCGACCGTCGGCAGTGGCAGTCACCTTACGCGGTGAGAGAGCCATGCTCTGCGATTGAAATGACTTTACGAGCGTTTTAGAGCGTCTCGGAGTTGCGGAGGCAGGCTGCGATGACTACCAACGTGTGGAAACTGGCCGAGGCCATCATGGCTCCTGGTGCAGTCGGGGAGGCGGACGAGACCCTGCAGCGTCGCGAGGAGCGAGGCTGGCTGGACAAGTGCGCGCTGGGCGATGAGCGGGCGATCCGATGGGTGCTCAACCGGTACAGGGATCGTGTGGTGCGGCTTGCCGCCCACGTTCTCCACAACTCGCGGGAAGCTGAGGATGTGGCTCAGGAAGCGTTCGTCAAGGCTTTTCGGCAGATAGGTCAGTTCCGTGGGGACTGCGGCTTCTACGCATGGCTCTACCGCATCGTGATCAACCTCTGCCTCGATCGGATGAGGCGAAAATGCTCTACATCAGAGTTGCCTCTCGAGGAGAACATCGCTCATTTCGTCGCAGTCTCCCCTGACGTGGAGAACCGGCTGTCCGTCGCTCAGGTGCTCGATTCACTCACTCCGCCTATGCGAGCCGCTCTGGTTCTGCGTGAAGTGGAAGGACTCGAGTATTCCGAAATCGCCGAGGTCCTCAATATCCCCGTTGGAACGGTACGCTCCCGTCTAAACACGGCGCGCGAGCAGTTTCGCCGTCGATGGACTGCCCTTGAAGAGGAGGCCAATCATGTCTGATCATCAGATGGGTTCCGTTTTCTTCTGCTTGAACACGGAGGGCAGCCATGTCTGATCGCTGCTTCGGATGGCGTATGCTGCTCACGCGCCACTCCGATGGGGATCTCTCACGCTATGAGTGGGAGGCTCTCGACGACCATTTGGCGGGCTGCCGTGAGTGCCGCACAGCGGCGCAGTCAGACAGAACTCTGCATCTGGCGCTGAGCAAAGCGGACTTTCATATTGATGGCGACGCGGGCCGTCGCATTGACGACTGCATACTCCGCGAGCTTGGAATCCCGGAGCGCCTCTCGGTCGCGCAGCGAGGCATTCGCGCTCTCAAGGAGTTCTGGGCAGGCTGGGAAGCCATTCCAAACCTCACCCTCATGCAAGCGGGCACGGGCACTCTCGTGGCGGCGTCCCTCACCGCACTTTTCCTGCTGACCGCCCTTCACCCATTGGATCTCGCGCCGCGCTCAGGATCCGCCCGCTTCGTTGTTATGCCGCAGCGGAACGAGCCCCCCGTACCTCTGGAATCTTTGCTGGATCACCCGGTTCCTCGCGCCGCACTGCTGTGGACGGTCCCCGAGAGGCCGCGCCGGCAGGAGAGAGAAAAAGCTTCTCCAATGTCCCCCGCTCGCGGCGTCTTATCGCCGTCTGCCCCCTCTCTCCCCGATCGGCACAGCCCGTTGCCCGAGGGCTCGATACGAGGTTAGGATAACGTCATGAGCGCATCGCCGGAGGAGAGCCCTGCTTTCAGGACGTCGGCGATGCCCTCTATGCTGCGATCCGGGTCCGGGTGGCTGATTGGAATCGTGCTTGGCGTCCTCATTGGCCTGATCGCTCTGCCTGCTGTTCGCGCTATTCTAATCGCACAACTGCAGTTCGCCCTGGCGGATGAGCGTGCACCTTTCATGAGGTCGCTGGATGTAAGCGATTCTGCCAGAGAGATTGTTCGCCTTGACGCCGTTGCCGCCGCCTCCACAGACGACTACCTGCTTCAAGTGGGCCGCGCCACTGCACTGGCCACTTCCTTCCAGCGCCCTGCAGGTGCCCTATACTCCGCAAATTCGGACAGCGACCACACTCTATTCAGGCTTGCGCAGCTAGCGCGTGATTTCCCCGCTCAGCCGGGGGGGTACGCTCATTTGGCGCGGTACATGATGGCGGAACGAGTTCGAGTGCAGCGTCCGGAGGTGGCGGACACCATGCCTCTCTCCTCGAAGCAGGAGACGCGCCCGGATGAGCGTCCCCCGTCGGCATGGCGGCATGATGTCCGCCTGATGGAGTGGGCTCTGCACTCAGGATCGGTTCGTGACCCCGACAACGCCTACTGGCCAGCCATGCTCGCCACGACCTATTTTGCCGCCCACCGTGACGCCGAAGCCCTGAAAGCCCTCGCCCTTGCAGCTCATAAGCCTCACTGGAATGCCTATCTCTATGAGGAGGTTCTCGGGCAGTGGAGGCTCTACTCCGCTGCCTACGGCGATCACGGGGCGACTCAGAAGATCGGGCCGCTTTCGCTCATCGCTTTTCCTCACCTCTACGAGCTCCGTCATACGGCTGAGATGGCACGATGGCACGCCGATGCCGCCGCAGCCGCTGGACATGATGAGGAAGCGCTCAAATTCAGGCGCAATCTAGCGATGATGGGGGTCATCATGCGAGAGACTGCCACGTGGTCCTATGAAGCTCTGATCGGAACGGATATTTACTTCATCGCGTCCACTGACAGTGATGCTACGCAACCGCCGGGCTCCATTCAGACACCCGAACAGTGGGAAAGCCGCGCTCCTCATTTCCTGACGCTGCTGGAGAGAAATGGCAGAGACTCGGGCTGGACGCGACGTGAGGCGGCGACATGCTGTGAGCTCAGACAGCGCGTTGACGTTGCGCGCTACGACGCCTCATACCCTGGCATTCCGCCCGGCATTCCGCTTCAGCCGCTTTTCGGCTGTTGGATGACGGGCATATGCCTCCTGCAGCAGATGATGATTTTAGTCTTCGCAGCGCTGCTCGCAGCCCTATGCCGCCGTTTCCGCACACGGCTGGAATCCTTTCCGCCCGCCCTGCATCGACTGGCTTTTCTCCTGTTGCTCATCCTGAGCTGCGGCAGTGGAGCAATCCTTTTTTCAGGAGCTGCATCCCCTCGAACGGCGCTGCTCTTCGTTCTCTGCCTCACGCTCCTGACTTTGATGGCAATCGCTCGATTTGGCAGAGCAGCTCGGCTGACTGCCGACGCTAGCCAGACAGCGCCGCTGCGATGGACAACAGGCACGACGCTGAGAATGGCCGCCTTTCTGTTCCTTCCCCTGCTCATCCTGCTCTACGATCGCCGCTACTACCTGAGCAGCCTTCATCCGGTCGCGGTTCTGCTCACGAGCATCATGGGCATCTCCCCCTCTCCCAGCGCAAAGGATGCCTGCCAGATCGCCCTGCTCGGGTGCGGGCTGACTCCGGCTCTGCTCCTGCTGGTCGCGTTGTGGAGCTCCTATCGGCGCGCGGAGCCCGGCCTGGCCTTGCTGACCGGAATAAGCCGGCTGCTGATGCCGATGCTCCTCTGCCTGTCTCTTGCCTATATCGGGCTGCTCAACCAGACCCTGCACCTCGATTCTGCCACCAGTCATGCTTTAAACGAGATAGCCCAGAACGATCTTCAGTGGGTACTCACTCACAGCGGCGACGCTCACTGAGGCCTCCGCAATCCGGAACTCCACGATCACCATGCCGCTCGGCCAGCAGATCGCCGATCTCCAAACGCTCGATGCCCCGGCTTCTTCAGAAGAAGCCGGGGCATCGGACTGCCGGTCGACTAGAATGCCTACGGAGTGACGTTTACCAGGAGGGAGGCTGTGATGCCTCCGCCCGAAATGACCACGATATGCTTGCCTACGCCGCGGAGGCGAATCTTCACCGAAGCGGATGAGCTGTTGTTGAAGGTCGCGAGGGGCGGGTTCGTTACGTTCTCGTAGGCGAACCCCGGGACGCCCCGCGTGTTGTCGACTGTCTGGAAGCCGTTCGGGACCGTATCAAAGACAGGCAGCGATCCGCGGACGGGGATTGGCGTGTTGGTGGCAGAGACGACCTTTACTACCAGCGTGATGGACTGACCTGAGCGGACATTCGCAGGGCCTGTCACAATCAGATGATCGAAGCCTGTCCGCGAAGTGCCGACGACGATGATCGGAGCGCCGACTCCCACCGTATCGTACTGCGCGAAGATAGGGTGATCGTAGTTGGGCTGGAGGCTGGTGTGACTGTAGTCGTCAGTCAGCCAGAACTCATAGCCCAGTGCGTTCACGTCGCGGAATGCGTAGGTGAAGAAAGTGTTCGCGTCGTTATCGAACGTCACTTCCCCGATATAGTGCAGAGAGTTGTTGTCGAGGTTTCGCAGGCTCAGGTG
>JANXLO010000374.1 GCA_025355115.1 Chthonomonadaceae bacterium | reverse complement strand
CCCGGCACAGCCGCGGTACTTGATAATACCATTTAGATCTGTAACTCCGGCAAAGTCAGTGTGCCACTTCTCATGGATCAGTCTTCTCAGACGCTCGTAAGCCGGTTTGGGCGACAGATCGGAGCGCAGAAGGCCGCCCGGATTTCGATCCCAATCCCCGTCCACGAAATTCCACCAGGCAATGCCCGTCACGGACGGATGCGAGAAGAGAACTGTATAAAGGTTCTCCGCATAATCGGCCTGACGTTTCTCGCCTTCCGACGTCGAGGGCCATGAAACAGAGTGATCAGTTTTGGGGTCATCGGAGCAGACGGTAATTTCGGAGAAGTGAAGGGCTTTCCCAAGTGGCTTGAATCGCTCCGCTGTCTGCCATACCTTGTCCATCGACCACTCATTTCCGCCGCTCATGTGGGCCTCTAGCCCCAGTACATCCAGCGGAGCTTTCGCCTTTTCCAACGCCAAAACTAAATTCGTATAGTCGTCATCGAGCTTGTAGTCATTATAAAGCAACGTGGCATCTGGCCCAGCTACTCGCGCCCAACCTAGCGCGTCCGATGTAAATTGAGCCGGGCCAGATTTGCGTGCCCACGCGCCAAGCCCATTCTGCGCACCCATAGCGGTCGTGGCATCCCCCACTACATCCCAAACCTGGATCTGCCCTTTGAAGCGGCTGACCAGATCGGTGATGCGTTGGTGAGTAAGCTCTCGGACTAGATCAGGATCCTTGGGGGCCCACCCGGGAGCGGCACCAGCGAGAATTAGAGGGTGACCCTTGACCCGAATGCTCATCGAGTTGAGTCGCTTGACGCGGGCAGTCAGTTTGTCGAAATTCTGCCGGGTCGGCTCCGGATCCGTGTCCTGCCAGTAGGTGAGCACAGTCGCGAAGTTGAACAACTCGCCGAAGCGCCTCTGATATTCTGCCTCCTTTGCCGCATCCGTATGGCTAAGCAGCGAGAGCGCGGCACACCCGAACAGGAACGAATGGCTGGTCTGAACGGCCGTCACTCTCGCGTTGCGAACCGGCTTGCCGCGCCTGTCCAGCACTAGGACCGTCGCATTCCCCTTCCTGTACTGCTCTATCCGCGCCTCCGCTCCCTTCATCAGAGTCGCATCGGCCGCCGACGTTGCCTGTCCCTTCCCTGCCAGCGCACTGAAAGCGAAAATTCCGGCAAGTGAAAGCCGAAGAAGAGCTGTAGGCGCGACGGAAATGCCTCCTCTCCTCCGTCCAGTTGGCCGTCGTGCGAGTGAAATCCTGTCGTAATGCCTGCGCATCTTATTCCTTTTTCCCTTGCCGGAATGCGGATCAGCTTCAGAACTTGAGGCTGTCGACGTTTGCTTTATTGATCTCGAGACGAAGCGGCAGAGTAACAGTGGCGCCCTTTACGATGACGGTGCCGTCCGCCGTTTTCTCCCCGTCTTTGGGCATCTTGCCGTCCAGTGCCTCGCGCACGAGTTTTGCTGTCAAGTAGGTCAGCTTCTGCGGATCCCAAAGATAGAGGCCAGTGACCGAGCCGTCCTTAAGGTAGGTTTTGGAATCGCTCGGAAGACCCAGACCCCAGACCTTCACCTTGCCGATAAGGTTGAGCTTTCGTAGGGCCTCTCCGGAAGCAGGTGGGCTCGGCGAATTGACGCAGACGATCCCAACCGCGTCCGGGTTGGCCTGAAGCGCCTGCACCGCCATCGTAGTCGCTTTGTTCTTGTCGTCCTCGTTGTAGATGTAGGGCTGCACGAGCGTGATGTTCGGGTGCCTCTTCGCGGCCTCCTCTATGCCCTGAAGATGGAGATTGAGGTTTGCGGCCGTGCGGCCGCCGCTGATGACCAGAATCTTGCCCTTGTCGCTCGCACT
>JANXLO010000311.1 GCA_025355115.1 Chthonomonadaceae bacterium | reverse complement strand
CCAATAACCGCCAATTCTTTTGATGAAGAACCACTGCAGAACGAAGTTACCCAGCACTGCCCCTCCGACCGCCCCCCAGCACAACCCCGTGATCTCGCTGCCCCTTGGCATGAACTGAGTCAGCACCACGCCGCCGAAAATGATCCCCAAATTGTAGATCAGCGGGCCATAGGCTTGTCCTCTCATGTTGTTGCGGGTCTGCAGAACTCCCATCATCAGGCCGCCGAGGAAGAAGCAGAGTTGCGCGGGCAGCAGAATCCGCGTCAGGCCGACGCAACGGATGACCTCATCCGGGGTGAAGCCCGGATTTGTGCGACGTATCAGCGGGGCCGCGAAGACCTCCCCAAGCAGAATAAGCCCGGAGACAATTAGAGTGGTTACGAGGGCGACTACCTTAAAGATGCGCCACGCCTGCTGCCCGCGCCCCTCGTTCATGTACTGGGTAAAGGTGGGAATGATGGCGGTGGAGAGCCCGCCTCCCGCGATGAGGAAAAAGATAAGGTCGGGGACGGTGAAGGCCGCCGTATAGATGTCGGTCTCTATGCCCTGCCCAAAGCGCGTGGAGATGACGTGCTCTCGCACAAGGCCTAAAATCCGGCTGAGGAGCACCATCGCCATGAGGAACCCGGACGCGCGCGCGATGCGGCGCTGCGTCTGTCCCTGCCCGCCCTCGTCGCCTTTGCCGTCCTGAATTGTGCTCGCTTCAGGCGCGGGAGGCCCTGTTGTTCTCATGCTCACATTATACCCTGAACCGGAGAGGGAGGCAAAAAAATACACGTCACGAAGCAGAGGCGAACTCAGTTGAGTTTGACACGTGGGAGAATCAGTGCGTGGTGAAGCGGTGAGCCTTGCCTTTGGCGCCGATGCGAACCGTGTAGGAATGACTGTCTGGCGCGACGGAGATTTTGATGTAGCGACCCGCATCGGGCTCCGTGGAGTTGGCAATGAACTCTGCCACAGGATTCACTTCGGGATTGTCCAGGTTGCTGTGGATCTGAAAGACTGCAGGCGGCTCGCCAAGCCCTTTGAGAGAGGAGACGACTGCTGGATTGGCGCCTTTATGTGGGCCGTTGCTGAAGACCACAACGCGCGGCCGCACAGTCCTGAGCAGGACGGGATTGTTGCTGATATCCAGGCCGTGATGAGTGGCCTGATAGACGTCCACGCGGCCAATTTTATCTGTCGGGGCGATCAGTTTGTATTCAATGTTCCAAGTGAGGTCGCCGAGATCGAGAAATTTGAAGGAGCCAAAGGTCAGCAAAAAGCCCAGGCTGTTCGCGTTGTCGCTTGTGTCCACAGGCTGCGCTTCGAACGCGCTTCCCAAGGGATTAATCGGAGCGCCGGGCGCATCGGCGATGACTTCGCCGTTCGAGGAGAGCGTCTTCAACTGAAGCGCGGGGCCATCCAGTGACTGTCGCACCCTGAGCAGATCGCCAGGGTGCAGCGACATCGATATGCCGAGAGACGCTTCGCGATAAGCGGCGATGAGCGCGGGAAAGTTCGGGTCGTCCGCAAGCTTGTCGGGGATGCCCCTGTCATAGAAATGCTTTATCGGAATGCGCTTCGAAAGGGCGAGCGCTCCTCCATAGTGGTCGTTGTGCCAGTGCGTAAGGATCAGTGAGTCAATGGATTTGAGCCTGGCATCCTTTGCTGCCTGAGCGATGCGATCCGCGTCACGGTCGTCGGGATTGCCGCAATCGATCAGTATGGACTCCCCGCTCGGAGTGACTATCAGAGTCGCCGCCCCGCCCTCCGTATCGACGAAGTAGATGTCCATGCCGCGCCTCTGCGCCATGCATTCGCTGGACGCGAACAGGACGAGCGCGACTGCCAGCCCCAAGATGGCCGAGGGGCGGCGGAGCCCAACAACATGACTCGCCAATCTGGACAAGTGACAAGACATCGTGGTCCTCCTAGCGCGGGTCGCCGAGGTCGTAGGCGTCCGTCACGTGCAGCTTGACCTTGAAGCTACCGATGTTATTCTGCCAGTGGGGATTGTCGTTCACGCCCAGATAGAGGCGACCGGTCGAAGGCGAGGATTTCATCAAGTGATGCCCTGCGAAGAAGCGGGGGCCATCCGCGCCAATGCGTCCGAGCAGTGCGCCGAAGGGGAAGCCCTCCACCATATTGGTGGTGTAGTGCGGGCCGGGCTTCGTCAGTCCGTCCGGGTCGGAGAGCCAGCCATCCAGCCCGAAGGAGAGGCGAACGATTCCCTGCGACGTCTCATCTATTTTCGACTCGGGAGTGAGGGCAACTCCGGTGTCCAGAAATTCGATCTGAACGCAGTGCTGCAGCGCCTGCACCTCGAAAGTCCGCACGATCTCACTCCGACGCACCGCGATATTGCGCAGGCTGGCTGCTGGGACGGGCAGCGTCGTCCCGCTGACGGCGAGCTGAAGATCGGGGATCATGACCTTGCCGCGCAGCGCGGAGCCGTCCGCCAGACGCACCATGTCGAGGCTGCGGTCGATCGCATCGGCATAGCCAGGGACTATGCGGGCGAATAGCCGATAGAGCGGATAGGGCTCGTGCATATCTGTGTCTTTGTAGCTATCCAGCAGAGGCGTCATCACGGGAAGGCCGATG
>JANXLO010000286.1 GCA_025355115.1 Chthonomonadaceae bacterium | reverse complement strand
CAGATCGCCGCTGACGGAGAAGTTGCGATCCTGACGCAGGGTACCGAGGGTGGGGCCGGCTACAGGCAGCAGTTTCGAGGTCTGAAAGCCGGAGAAGACATCCACGACGTAGGCGGAGGTGATCGCCTTCCAGCGCGCCCAGCCCCATCAGCGGGTGTCCGAAGCCCAGGATACGCTCGCCCTGGCGGTAGGTGACGGTTCCGAACCCGCCGAAGGAGACATCGCCGGTCGCGAGAAAGGTGCCGAAGCAGGCGCCGGGCTTGAGATAGACGTTTTTGAGACCATCGTAGTTGCCGCCCGCCCCCATTCCACCGCCGGCGCCGGACGTCAACGTGACCGCATAGCCCTTTTTGTCCAGCAACTCCTGGAACCACTTGCGGCTGCTCTCGGAGATACCGGGCGCGAACATAAAACTGGTAGCGCGGCGCATGACGGCGGTGTCGCCGGTCGAGTGGCGGGGATCGCTGAGTGGAGCGTTCAGCACGACGCGGGTGATGTGCCGCTTGCCGATCGTGATCGGATGCGCGAGGACAGCGACACGCTCCTTGTTGTCGGTCTGCCAGCGCAGTCCGGTCGGAGCGGAGGCGGACTTGCCGGTCGTGGGCGCGACGGGCGGGCTGTTCTTTTCGGCAGGCTGAAAGTAGCTGGGTCGCTGCGGGATCTTGGGATCCCACGAATCGAGCATATCCTCGATCGGCGTCACCATCCCGGTCGGCTCTTTCGGGAAGGCCTCTCCCATGGAGAACGCGCCGATAAGTTTGCCGTTGATATAGATGGGGCTGCCGCTCATGCCGTGGATCAGATTGGCGCCGCGCTCGGTGATCGGGCCGCCGCTCATGCGGATCAGGATCAGGTCACGCCCGAGGTTCTCTTTTTTCAAAATCCCGATGATCTTGACCTCGAAGCGTGTGATCGTCGTGCCGTGAAACGTGGTTAGTCCGTAGCCGGTCATGCCGGCTTTCAACTGGTTGAGCGGCATGATATCCGGATAAGACGCATCGGCCGCGCGCGCGGAGGAACCGGCGGTCAGGCTGAAAATAGAGAAGCCTCCCGCAACGGCGGCAAGCGCGCGTCGGGGGGCGAAAAAGCGACGGATAACGGACATGAACTCTATCCCTCCGGAGGGCACGGGGTATTTTCTGGCGGCGGTCCCGGCTCTCTTTCGATGCAATAGCAAACGTTCACCCTGCACTCGGCACACCTCACGACAGCGCCACGTTGCGCTTCCTCTCTTTTCGGAAGGAGAACATCTCCTTGCGGAGGGAGAACGTCAGTACGCTCCCATCAGCGGCGTATCGGTGGTTTCCAGGCTCTCCCCGTCGGCGGCGACGCGGCGATAGAAACAGGAGCGGTAGCCTTCATGACAGGCGGCGCCGGTCTGCTCCACCTTGACCAGCAGGCAGTCTTGGTCGCAGTCCACGAACAGTTCCTTTACGACTTGGATATTGCCGGATGTTTCACCCTTGACCCAGTATTTCTGACGCGACCGGCTCCAGAACGTTACGCGCCCACTGGAGATGGTGCGCTCCACGGCCTCCCGGTTCATATAGGCCAGCATCAGAACTTGGCCGTTCGCCGCGTCCTGAACGACAGCAGGCACAAGGCCGTCGGTATCGAACTTCAATCCCTGCGGAATTTGCAACTCATGCTCCCACTTTTTAACTTCTACAGCCTCACGCAGACGCCGTGATCCAATAGATATTTTTTGATTTCAGCGATGGTGTATAGACCGTCGTGCACCATGGAGGCGATCAGGGCGGCGTCTGCCCCGCCAGTGGTGACTGCCTCGAGACAGTGCTGCGGAGTGCCTGCGCCACCGGAGGCGATGACGGGAATGCCGACGCTCTGCGCGACAGCGACGGTTAGCTCAAGGTCGTAGCCGATCTGCGTACCGTCACGGTCCATACTGGTCAGCAGTATCTCCCCTGCGCCGAGCGCCTCCGCCTCCTGCGCCCACTCCAGCGCGTCTATGCCGGTGGGAGTGCGGCCCCCATGCACGAACACCTCCCAGTGCGGTGAGCCGTCCGGCTTCGTGCCGACGCGCTTGGGGTCTATCGCGACGACTACGCACTGCCGACCAAAAAGTTCGGCCGCTTCGGAGATGATCTCCTTGCGCTGAATGGCCGCGGTGTTGACGGCGACTTTGTCTGCGCCAGCGCGCAAAATTTTCTTGAAATCGTCGGTCGTGCGGATGCCGCCGCCAACGGTGAAGGGGATGAACACCTGCTCCGCCACTCGTGAGGCGACGTCAACGATGACGTTGCGACGCTCGTGGCTCGCAGTGATATCCAGAAACACCAGCTCGTCTGCGCCGAGCGCGTCGTACTGGGCGGCCAACTCCACGGGATCGCCCGCGTCACGCAGGTTGAGGAAGTTTACTCCCTTCACCACGCGGCCTTCTTTAACGTCGAGACAGGGAATGATGCGTCGTGCCAACATAATAACATCCATTATATCATACGCACAGGCCGGTTGCCAACTGCGAACAGCCATGTCGCGCTAACCACCTCGGTAGCATGAGGGAACCAAGCTGCGACGCCCCTCTATTTTGACGACAAACGGAGGGGAATGGCCCATTGCTGCGGGCGAACTCACGTTTTGCGGGTGTAATCTGCTCTGTCTGCTTCGTAGAAAAGAGGAGGACGGCTTCAACCAAGGGTTGCATTTCCCTTCCTGATAGTGTAAAATGAAGTGAGCGCGAAGGAAGCTAGACTTCCCTTGCCAGACTTTTCGAATAGACGATACGGCCGCCCCTGACCGCATTGAAAGCGATGGGAGCCGAACAGACGATAAGGAGCGATTAACGACTATGGCAACTCTTGAAATTACGCCGACAACCGGCGTCGTGTTGAGTGAGCGAGCTGCGGAGGAGATTCGCGGTCTGCTCGAGCGACAGGGCAAAGCGGACGCCGCCCTGCGCGTATTCGTCTCCGGCGGCGGCTGTTCAGGAATGAACTACGGCATGGCGATCGACGACAGCATCGAAGAGGGTGACTTCATCTTCAATGCCTACGGCGTCAAGGTCGTTGTCGATCCCCTCAGCATCAACTACCTGCGCGGCGCATCCGTGGACTACGTAGAGGACACAATGGGCGGCGGCTTCAAAATCGACAACCCCAACGCCACCCGCTCCTGCGGCTGCGGCAGCTCCTTCTCCACCGAGGACGCCGCGCCTGCCGAGACCTCCGGCGGCGGTTGTGGTTGCGGATCCGGCGGCTGCGGCAGCAAGTAGTCAGTAGCCTCGTAGTGCAGTAAACCGAAAAGCAGTCAGGCGGAATATCCCACCTGTACAATCAAAGAAAAACCTCCTGGCAAGCAGACAGCGTCAACCGACGTGAGACTGCTTATCAGGAGGTTTTTTATGAGACCGTATCTACATTAAACGGGGGATCCTCACCCCTTTTGCGGGAGATGAGCAATTCTAGGGGTGAATATCTAGCTCCAACGAACGGATGAGTGGAAAGAGGGGCGTTCCTTCGATGTCCAATCGCTGTCCCCATGCATTGCTGGGAACGAACGGGTCAGCATGTTTGTGAATGCACCTCTCCCAGTCGGTGTGCGTTCCAAACCTGACTCCATTCATTTCTTCAGCGTTCAAGAATCCCAGGTAGACCAGAACGACAGGTACTCCCATCTCTGCCAGTTTCCAAGCCCAGGCAAATCTGTTGGCAAGTTGATAACTGTGATCACGCTGAAGTGCCCATCCGCTGATGACCTTCTCTAAACTCTCATTTGCCTTTTCGATAGAGTTTCCGATTTGTTCGTGGTTGTGCGAATTCCCGGTTTTTTTGCCGTCGCATGATAGTTCCGCTTCATGCGATTTGGCCTCCACGAGTATCAATCCCTTTCGATTCTCGATTGTGCAGCTGCTCGCAATGTCCCAGTTTGGCGTATTCGCCATGCGGGTTCCAGGAGAAGCCGAAGTCGCC
>JANXLO010000271.1 GCA_025355115.1 Chthonomonadaceae bacterium | reverse complement strand
CCCTCCTTCTTTAACACCTGCGCAACAGAACTCCGCCGCTCCTCGTTTGATGTTTTGAATACTCATGGTTGCATCTGTCCCACCGGCGGTGTCTATCGAGTGCATAGTCTGCACCGCTCCTGGCTAGAGCACTCACGGGCTGGCCGACATCCGCTCTCGGCCAGCGCTGTGCGCCAAAGGCTGAACCCTCTTCATCTCGCTCTGCTCAGCCTTGAAGCTCGCCATTTTCGGCAGGGCAACTACCGCAGAGTGGTGGCTCTCTCCGAGGCGGTCAAAGCCGACGTAGTCCGGCTCTACGCCATACCACAAGCCGATATAGACGTAGTTCCAAACGGCTATTCCCCTGATGAGTTTAACCCGTCCAGACGTGCGGAACGTCGGGACGAGATGAGGGCGCGACTGGGGCTGCTGCCCCACCATATTGCCTTGCTATTCGTTGCGAACGAGCTGGAGCGCAAGGGTTATCGAACGATTCTAAAGGCACTGGCAGTGCTCAAAAGGCCTGAACTTCGGCTGCTGGTCGTGGGGCGGCCGGAGCCCAACACGGTGCTGGCTTTGGCGACGGAAGCGGGCGTTGAAGCGCAGGTTATCGCCTGCGGCCCCACCGATGATGTTGCCGCATATCATGCCGCTGCGGATCTGTTCGTGCTTCCTACACAGTACGAGGCGTTCTGTCTCGCGATTCTGGAGGCCCTCGGCAGCGGGGTTCCGGTCGTCACATCGAGGGTAGCCGGGGCACAGGATGCGGTTGTGGAGGGCGTCAATGGCGCTCTCATCACCAACTCTTCCAGCGGCACCGAATTGGCGCATGCGCTGCTTCCTCTTTTGGAGCCTGAAATACTCGCCCGTCTCTCTTTGCAGGCGCCGCAGACTGTCACTGATTATGTGTGGCCGACTGTCTTGGCGAACTATGAAGATGTACTGCTAAAAACGATCTGATGAACAGGTGGCTATGAGCATTCTACGTGTCGCGCTGTTTACGGACGCCGATGTATTCGCTGGAACAGAACGCTATATACTGGATCTGGGCTGCGGGCTGCGCGACCTCGGAGTCGAAGTGATGGTCGCCTGTCCCGTTCCGGCCCCACTAGCAGAGCGATCTGCTGCCGAAGGCTTGTCTGTGATCCCAATCCAAAAAGGCGGCTTGATCGACCGACCGGCGGTGAAGACGCTGACGGATTTGTTCAAGAGCGGACGGCTGGACATAGTACATGCCAACAACGGGCGTTCCATGCTTGCCTCCGCGCTGGCAGTGACTACGGCTGGGAGAGGCCGCTGCGTCGCGACTCAGCATTTTCTAGAGCCAGACCACGTGAGCCGCAGCGGGCCCAAGGCAGTCATCTACAACGCCGCGCATCGATGGGTTAGCGGTCGGATGTCACACTATATCGCGATCTCCGACGCGGTTCGGCACGAGATAGTCAAGCGGAGAGAAGCTCAGCCAGGCAAGGTGACCACGGTTTTGAATGGCATCCGCCCGCTCGATACGGGGATGTTGACGCCTCCAGAACGAATTCGCGCCGAACTGGGGATTGGAGAGGAGACTCCTCTCGTCGTCTGCGCAGCGAGGCTGGAGCGCGAAAAAAATGTCGGCTCCCTGATTACTGCGATGGCTGAGGTGAGAGCCGAGTTTCCGGATGTGGTCTGCATCATAGCAGGCGAGGGCACACTGCATGGCTCTCTCTCCGAACAGCTCGAGCAGGCGGAATTGACTGGATGCGTGCGGCTGCTGGGATTTCGAACAGATGCGCAGTCGCTGATTCAGGCGGGCAACTTATTCGTCTTGCCGAGCCTGGCTGAGCCGTTTGGACTGGTGATACTTGAGGCGATGGCGCTTGGACGAGCGGTCATCGCGACTGATGCGGGCGGGCCGCGTGAGATCGTGCAGGATGGGGAGACAGGCCTGCTCGTTCCTCCCTCACGCCCGCAGGATCTGAGCCGCGCCATATTGAGTCTGCTAAAGAATCGCTCGCTCATGTCAGGCATGGGGCAGGTCGGATACAAACGATACATCGCCCGCTTTACGGCTGCCCGGATGGCTGAGGATACGCTGGCCATATATCGTCTCGTGCTCTGAACCACTGGAAGGGAAAGACCGCTTTCGACATGCGTGTACTGTTGATATCTCACACCTGCCAATCACGCACCGAAGGACAGCCGAAAGCCGCGCTTCTGGCTCAACGTCCGGGCATAGAACTGAAAGTGCTGGTGCCCGATCGTTGGATGCACTACGGCAATTGGCGCAGGGCGGAGATGCCTGCGAACGGCGAGTTTGACTGCACAATCGGCCGAGTGCTGATGCCCTGGGCTGGCCGAAAAATCGGCTTCTACATGCACTGGTACCCCGGGCTTCCTAAGTTGCTCCGAGAGTTTAAGCCTGATATCATCGATCTATGGGAGGAGCCCTGGGCGCAAGTGAGCGTCCAGGCATGTAGGCTTCGCAATCGTCTTTTGCCAGGCACTAAAATCGTCTCTGAAACGGAGCAGAACATCAATAAGCGCCTGCCGCCTCCCTTCGAGCAGTACCGCAAATTCACGCTTCAGCAGGCTGACTATGTGGTCGGCCGAAACCAGTCAGCAGTGGAGATAGTGAGGTCGAAAGGCTATAGCGGGCCAGCGGAAGTCGTCCCGAACGCGGTGGATGCAGAGCTTTTTCATCCAATGGATCGGGCTGTATGCCGCGCCTCTCTCAGGCTGTCCGGCTTTGTTGCAGGGTATGTGGGAAGGCTAGTGGAGGAAAAGGGCCTGATGGAGATGGTGGACGCACTCCCTCTATGCCCTAGCCATGTGCATCTTCTATTCGTAGGCTCCGGACCGTATCAGGCTGAACTCGAGCAACGTGCGCGCAGCATGGGCAGAGAATCACAGGTGACCTTCCTGCCCAATAGGCCGCTCGAGGAGCTTCCGGTTGTAATGAACGCGATCGATGTGCTTGTTCTTCCCTCAAGGACAACCGCTGGCTGGAAAGAGCAGTTCGGCCGAGTATTGATAGAGGCGAATGCCTGCCAGACGCCCGTCATCGGCTCCAGTTCAGGCGCGATTCCCGAAGTGGTCGGGATGGCGGGAATCGTCGTGCCCGAGAGAAACCCAAAGGCACTCGCGGATGCGCTGCGAGACCTGGAGTTAGACCCGGAGCGCTGCGCCCGGATGGGCCTTATTGGCCGCCAGCAGGTGGAGCATCTCTACACATGGGGACGCGTCGCCGAAAGAATGAGCCACGTGTATGAGCATCTGCATAATAAGCATTGATGTTTCTGAGCGGCTTGTTCATCGGAGATGAGCAACTTATCGAAGCAAGAGATATCAGGAGCCAGACATGTCAGGTTTGAAATCTGCGGCTAGACTCGCGGATACAGATGACGAGACTGTCATGACAGATGCGAAGGGGGATGTGGTCCCGCCGCATACGGTGGTCTTCTTCGACCACACTGCGATGATGAGCGGGGGGGAAATCGCCCTGCTGAATCTCATTCAGCACATAGATCGGAGTCGATACACTCCGGTCGTCTTGTTAAGCTCCGATGGCCCTCTTGTCGAGAAGCTCGTCGCCTCGGGCGTGGAGACGCATGTCCTCCCCCTCGACGCCGGGGTGAAGGAGACGCGCAAGGACAGCCTGGGCATTCGCGGACTGCTCCGGCCAAAAGCGGTCTGGGCTATTGTCAGATATGCATGGCGTCTCGCCCGATTCCTGAAGGCTCGGCATGCTGACATCCTGCACACCAACTCCCTCAAATCCGACGTCATTGGCGGCATCGCGGGGCGTCTCGCTCGAGTTTCTGTCATATGGCATGTGAGGGATCGGATAGCGAGCGACTATCTTCCGGGTCCTGCTGTCAAAGGCTTCCGGATACTCTGTCGCATCCTTCCCAATTACATCGTCACAAACTCAGAGGCAACGCTCACTACTCTCGGGATGAAGGTGGAGGGCCGTTCAGCGGTCATTCATAGCGGCACCGTCCGCACTTATGTTCGTGTTGTCCATGACGGAGTGCAGCAGGAGACGCCCGCAGCCTTAGACCCCTATACCGAGCATCCCGACTATCCTCTAATCGGTCTCGTTGGCCGCATCAGCCCCTGGAAAGGCCAGCATATCTTCCTGCAGGCTGCCGCGCTGATCCGCCGTGAGTTTCCCTCCTCTCGTTTTCAGATCATTGGCTCGGCAATGTTTGGAGAAGAGCTGTATGAGACGGAAGTCCATGCATTGACGGATAGCCTCAACCTTGTGGACTGCGTGGAGTATACTGGCTTTCGCACGGATGTGCCCGCTCTTATCCAGAACTTGAACATACTCGTGCACGCTTCGACGATAGGAGAGCCGTTTGGGCAGGTGGTTGTTGAGGGAATGATTGCGGGCAAGCCAGTGGTAGCGACGGACGGAGGCGGAGTGCCGGAGATAGTGCAGGACGGAGTGACGGGCCTGCTGGTGCCAATGGGGGACGTTGAAGCGATGGCGGAAGCGGTGATGAAACTGCTGCGAAACCCGCTCGATGCGGAAGAGATGGGCCGGGCCGGCCGTGTGCGAGTGCTTGAAAACTTCACTATCGAACTGACCGCCCGCAGGGTGCAGGCGGTCTATAAGGAGATGCTCAGCGGACAGCAGAGCTTCATCGCCTGAATTTGACGCTGAGCCGACGGACAGCCTCCTCGATGCGCTCGCCGTTCTTGTCGCCCATCACCGTAAGTGACATTCGGATATATCCTTCGCCATACTCGCCGTATCCAACCCCCGGGATGACCAGAACTCCAGCCTCCTCCAACAGTAGCTTCGCGTAGGACATCGCAGACTGACCCTCCGGCACTTTCGCCCATACGTACAGGGTGGCATCAGGTTTGGAGACCTTCCAGCCTAGCGAGTTCAGCCCATCGCACAGTATGTCTCGCCGCCGTTCATAAAGCTCCAGCGTTTTCTTGTTGTCGCCGTGGAGAAGTGCATGCGCTGCGGCGAGCGAGACGGCGGGGAACTGCTTGCTGTCCAGGTTAGACTTGAGCTTGTTGAGGGTGGCGATGGCGTCTGCGTTTCCGATGGCGAAGCCAATGCGCCAGCCGGTCATGTTGAAAGACTTGGAGAGGGAGTGCAGCTCAAGGGCAACATCTTTAGCCCCGGGCACCTGAAGGATGGAAGGGGGACGATAGTCCCCATAGTAGACCTCGGAGTAGGCGGCGTCGTTCACGATTAGCAGGTCGTTCTCCCGCGCAAATGCCACCGCATCGGCGTAGAACGAGAGCGGCGCTATGGCCCCTGTCGGATTATTGGGATAGTTGAGCCAGAGCAGCTTTGCCCGCTTCGCGATCTCGGAGGGGATGAGGGTGAAATCGGGCAGAAAGCCGTTGGACTCCAAGAGAGGCATGGTGTGGACTTCACC
>JANXLO010000253.1 GCA_025355115.1 Chthonomonadaceae bacterium | reverse complement strand
TGCGCCACTCACTCGAACAGCAGCAGTGCGGCCACGAAAACGACGAACAGCACCGCTAGCATGACAATATCGCGATTCGCGCGTCCGGCCTTACGTTTCACGCCGCCACGCTGGCTGACATTGATGGGGCAGGCTGCGTTGTCGGAGTAGCGAGGAGCTTGCGGATGCGATCGTACTCCTGACGGCAGCGCCTGTAGTCTTCTTCAGCAGTGGCATGGTTGCCGTACCAGCGCAGGTCGAACTCGAACACCAACGGCAGAAACGCCTCGAAGAGCGCGCTGAGCCCTCTCATCCGCATAAGTCGCAGGTAGTCACCATTGGTGCGATATCTGCTGTACTCGATGGCTCCCGCCTGATCCATCTGAAGCAGAACTCCGAGGAAAACCGCGCGAAACGCCCGCCTGAAATCACTGGCGGCTGCGAACTGCTGTGCCTGCCGAAGCCACTCATCCGGCTCCTCCATCATATCGGCAGTCGCATCGTCGATGTCGAAAGTAGTCGTAGTTTTGGCCGCTTTCTTCTCCTTGCCCTTCCAGTTGCGTGCGATAGCCCTGACCAGGATGGCGATCAGCCAGACGACAGCGAGCAGGAGCAGGGCCGTTATTAGGGGGATGACGACAGCGGAAATTGCGCTGCTGATGCCGCTGGTGGGATTGCGCGCCTCCGAGGGTTTCCTATCCCCAATAAGCCTGCGCAACCACGCTTGAAACTGCGCCTTTTTCGCCTCCCACCACCTGCTGAAGCGTCCTAAAATGCCTTCGGACTGCTTCTCTGGCTGGAACTCAGGCTGCTCAAGAATTTTCCTGAGGTCGGCTTTCACCTGAGCGGGGTCAGCCTGACCGCCCGTCCTCTGGCCGATTGCAGGAGCTGGAATGAGGAGCATCACCCCTAGGAGGGCCAGAAGGGAGAGGAGCAGCTTCATATCGCTTCTCCCTTCTCCGTCGCGGCCTCGTCTGCTCCTAGAGAGAGCACACGGACGTCGAATCCCTCGCGCCGCACTCTGTAGTCGTAGTAGAGTAGCGTCAAAAGGATGATCCAATAGGGCGCGAGAAAGAACCTTGTCCCGGTGCTGAGAACCGCGTTCACGACGAACTCCACAATTGAGGGCAGGTGGAGCGCCGAGAGGGAGGAGTCGATCGAGCCGCCGATGAGCGATTGAAGGCCGATTACCATAGGAAGGAGAAAACTGGCTGCCGTCCATGTCCGCCAGAATCGCTTCTTGCCGACCAGTTGGTTGTTGCGGAAGGAGACGTATGAGGCGGGCAGTCCCTCCAGCACGGTGAGCGGGGTCATGAACAGGAAGTTTTTCGCGATCACTCCGCAGCCGACGAAATAGGGCAGAACCATAATGATGACCGCGAGGACAATGCCAAGTATCTGCAGTCCCACCGCAGAGAGCGCTCCTGCGATCGCTGCCGCGGCGAACATCAGGATTACCGCTGAGACGGAGATGACGCCGATGAACACGAGAGCCAAGAGGCAGTAGCCGCCGATCATATTGAGCAAGTACGGGCGGGAGCGCTTGTAGCACTCTTTGACGGTTGGGGTACGGCCGATATAGATGTCGGAGATCGCGATGGATATAGGCGCGCTGAGCAGAAGCGGGATGATGTAGCCCAGCAGTCCGGAGATATTGTAGCGCGGCTCGCCGAAGAAAAGTTGCCCGATACGAAGCATCACGAGGCTCTCGGCGGGGGGATTGGACAGCCCGCTCAAGTGTGCATCCAGCGGGCGCAGCCATAGGGCGACGACCGTGTGCAGCAGGATGTCCGACGGAATGAGCCCCACCGCGACGATGGTGGCCAGCACGATGAAGTTGCGCTTATACAGGTCGAACGCCTCGTCGAACACGCCAGCCAGCGTCTGCGGCATAGTGATCGACTCGTCAACCGGTTCAGCGGGCGCGAGCCAGGGTGAGTCTATGGAGTTCGAGGATTCGGATGATGTCATTGCAAGAGTTAAGTTCTGACGGAGACAGGCACCGCTTTCGCTTCGGCTTCACAGGCATAAGACAAACGTTCGGCAAATCTCCCTACCACAATTCGCGTTGAGTGCGTCAAACTCCTCCCTGCATTCGGCTTTTGGAACATCCGGTGCAAAGGTCAGCCGTTTCGTATTCGCCGACGCATTGGAACGACAGCTCTTCTACTACCCCTACTATAGCAACCATGATGGACATTCAAATACTTCATAGCAGGCCCGCCTGGGAAGCGATCCAGGAGCGGCGGCAAAACTTGATTGGGGCGATGAATCTTCTCCCATTCCAGCTTGCAGCAGCGGATCGAGAACGAGCGGCCCGGATGGAAGATCAGACTGTGTTCTATGCGCCCTGTGGTCGTTATGTTTAATTCATGGTAAGCGATATCTGGGCGCCAATCACCGTCGGACGACCTTGACAATCGCGCCAAAATCCGCTCGTCGATAGGCGATATCTCCGCATCGTCGTAGGTCAGAACAAGATCGAAATAGCCCACCTGAAGGTCGCCGCACCGCAGAATGAGAACTAAGCGGGCCTGCTCTCGGTCATGTGACGCCTCGACGATTATCCCGTCGTCAAGGCCGGGAAGCGTAGCAAGAGCCAGCGCTGCATCAGGTAGAATCCCCTTCAATGTCTCGAGATGCTTGCTATAACTTTCAAAGACCGGCTTATAGTCCCTGTCATGCTTTGCACTACGCAACCAGGCACTTGTGAAGAACTTCATGATGCATTCTGCCTCAATATCGGACGGACGTCAAGGAGAAAGCAGGCGGGCGCCCGAGGAAGTTGATCTTTCATTGCTGCCCCCGGAGCAACTACTTCGCAACGACACTGGTTCAAACAAGGAGAAATGCTATGCACGACAAGCATCGTATCAGAGCAGGGAAGGTGCTGATACGCGGCATATTTGTGGATGTCTGGGATCCACTAGGAATCATAGACGAGCCCACAGCACAGGATGAGTACGATTCTTATCTCGGTGGGATGTACAAGCTGCTAGGTCGAAGCGCATCCTCGGAGGAGATCATCGCGTATTTGAGAGAGATTGAGACTGACCACATGGGGATTAAACCGAACGAACAGGTGCTTGCCGAGGTCGCGGTTCGATTAAAAGCAGTGCGATGGTGATCTCAGCATGGAACTGCCAGTGTACGTCCGAGGGTATGCTCCCCCCCTTGGTCGAAGTTGCTGTGCTATAATAGTTAAGGGTTTGTGGTCAGCGAATGAGGGGGAGGAGTGGGG
>JANXLO010000245.1 GCA_025355115.1 Chthonomonadaceae bacterium | reverse complement strand
TCGCGATGGAGGCGGAGGCGCAGGGGTTCGGCGAGTTCGCGTTCACCGCGCGGGCATTTGCCCACACCGGGCCCGGCCAGCCGTCGAATTTCGCAATTCCCGCCTTCGCCCGGCAGCTTGCAGCTATCGAACGCGGGGAGCAACCCCCGAAAATACTGGTCGGCAATCTCGACGCTCGTCGTGATATTCTTGATGTGCGCGACGTCGTTCAAGCCTATCTGCGGCTGATGGCGCTCGCAGAGCCCGGAGAAGCCTATAACGTCGCGACGGGCTCTCCCATCACCATGCGCACACTGCTCGACAGCCTGCGCTCCCACTGTCTGACTTCTACCCAAGTCGAAGTTGATCCGACCCGCCTCCGCCCTGCGGACATCGCTTGCTCATCGGGCGACTCCCTCAAACTGCGAACGCTCACCGGCTGGAAGCCCCAAATTTCGCTCGAGACAACTCTGCAGGACACTCTCGCCTGCTGGCGTTCTGAGGTATCATAGAGCTATTCAGCAACGGGAAGCGACCTGTTCGAGCCCGAAAAAGAGGATGTTTTGTCAGCGCAATCAAGCAGTGAGCAAGAGGTGATCGAGGAGATCGAGTTCGGCCAAGAGACGCTGGCGGTGGCTGCTGCTGCAATAGAGACGGCCTCGCGACGGCTGAGCGGTTCGTTTCAGGCGGCGCTCGATCTGCTTGACGGCTGCAAGGGCAAGGTCATAACCACGGGGGTGGGCAAATCCGGCATGGCGGCGCGCAAGCTGGCGGCCACGCTGACCTCGACCGGCTGTCCCGCGCTATTTCTGCATCCCTCGGAAGCTATGCACGGTGATCTTGGCATCGTCCTGAGGGACGACGTCATCGTCGCCCTCTCGAACGGCGGGGAGAGCGAGGAGCTGCTGGCGATACTGCCCGCTCTGCTCGCGCGTGAAGTCGCCATGATCGCCATCGTCGGCAATCTGAGCTCGACGCTGGCGCAGAAATCCACCGTCGTCCTGGACGCCTCCATCGAGCGCGAAGCCTGCCCGCTCAACCTTGCGCCAACGACAAGTGTCATTGTCGCGATGGCTCTGGGGGATGCGCTCGCGATGACGCTCCAGAAGCGGCGCGGCTTCCGTGAGGAGGACTACGCCCTCAACCATCCTGGCGGGCGCCTGGGTCGCCGCCTCACTCTGCGCGTACGAGACGTGATGTCCTCCGACCCCGATGCCTTGCCGAAGGTCGCTCTCGATACCCGTTTCATGGACGTCCTGTGCGAGATCAGCACCAAGCATTTCGGAGCCACCTGCGTCACCGATTCGGAGGGCAGACTGCTCGGTCTCATCGCCGAATCCGATCTCCGCAACTCACTTCAGAGACATCAGGCAGGGGCCTTCGCCCTCACAGCCGCCGATATGATGAATTCGCGACCCGCCCTCATTCTCCGTCCCGATCAGCTCGCCTTCGAAGCCCTGCGCCTCATGGAGGATCGGCCCCGCGCCCTCTCCGTGGCACCCGTCCTCGACGAGGAGGCCCGCTGCATCGGAATGCTCCGCATTCACGATCTGGTGAGGCATGTCTGAAGCGGGGAAAAGGGAAATCTCCATGCAGCCAGTACTGAAAGTCAGCGACAACGGCCGGTTTCTTGTCCATGAGGACGGGAGGCCGTTTTTCTATCTTGGTGACACGGCCTGGGAGCTTTTCCACCGCCTGAACCGCGAGGAGGCCGACTTCTACCTGAGTACCCGCGCAGAGCAGGGCTTCACCGACATTCAGGCTGTTGTGCTGGCGGAACATGAGTTTGAGCGGCCAAATGCTTATGGCCACCTGCCCCTGGCGGACAACGACCCGGCACGCCCTGACGAAGCCTATTTTGAGCATGTGGACTTCATCGTGAACAGGGCTCAGGAGCTCGGTCTGTGGGTGGGAATGCTGCCGACTTGGGGCGACAAGTGGAACCAGAAATGGGGCGCGGGGCCGGAAATCTTCACCTCGGAGAACGCATTCAGCTTCGGGGAATACCTTGGGCGACGCTATGCCGACAGGCAGATCATCTGGATACTGGGCGGCGACCGCCCGGTCGAAAGCGAGATGCACCGCTCCATAATTCGGTCGATGGCTGACGGCCTTGCGAAGGGGGACGGCGTACGACACCTGCGAACCTTTCATCCTCAGGGGCAGCAGACCTCCTCGTCGCCTTTCCATTCCGAGCGCTGGCTGGACTTCAACATGTACCAGACAGGCCACGCCCGCGACCGGGACAGCTACAACCTCATCGCTGCCGACTACGCGCTGCATCCCGTCAAGCCCTGCATGGATGCTGAGCCGGGCTACGAAGACCACCCCAACAATTTCAAGCCGGAAAACGGCTATCTGGACGCCAGCGATGTCCGCAAATCCGCCTACTGGGGACTGTTTGCTGGAGGGCATGGCCACACATATGGCTGTCACGACATCTGGCAGTTTCACGGCCTGGACTGGAAGCCGATCACCTCGCCTCGTACACCCTGGCGGGAGGCCCTGCAACTCCCCGGTGCGAATCAGATGCGGCATTTGCGCTCACTGCTGGAATCCCGCCCCTTCCTTACTCGCATCCCCGATCAGTCGCTTCTGCTCTCCGATCCAGGCAAGGGTGGCGATCATGCTCAGGCGACTCGCGATAAGGACGGCTCCTGGGCGTTCGTCTACCTCCCGAGCGGCCTTCCGGTCATAATAGACCTGTCGAGGCTCACAGGCGAAAATTTCAGGGTGCACTGGTTCGACCCTCGAAGCGGCGAAGCGCACGGGGCAGGCGAATGCTCGGCAGGCTCCTCAGCGGAGTTCTCCCCGCCAGGCTCGGGAGAGGACTGGATTCTGACTCTCGATGATGCCGCCCGTCAATTTTCACCGCCGGGCATAAGGCGTTGAGGTACTCCAGCCTCGCCAATTAATCCTCCGATCGAGGCAGATCGAGTCAAACTGGATGATAAGGTTAGGTTAGGCACAGCGAACTTTATCTCCCCGTGCAGGAAATCCGGCATGAGACGGGGAACGTTTCGCACACAGGTCGGGTATACCCTGCCTAAATGTGGAATTCAATGCGGAGCGACGTCTCCCTGGAGGAACCTGCGTGACCCAAGCGCGAGTACAACCGAAATCGAACGCCCCCTTTGTGGTCGGCGTGGACCTGGGCGGGACGAATGTCCGCGCCGCTGTCATGGATCGCCGCGAGCAGTCGCTGGGCCGTCATGAAAACACCTCCGACGCGAAGGGCGGGGTGGCGCGAACCGTCAGCCGCATTGGCGAGGCGGTGCGAGGCGCGGCGGAGGCCTCTGGCGTGTCGCTCGACAAAATTGGGGCGGTGGGCATCGCAGTCCCGGGTCACATCGACGTCCCGCAGGGGAGAATCGTCTGGGCGCCTAACTTCGGGCACTACGAAGAGGGCCTCTAAATCCCGTTCAAAAACATTTTCCTGCGCGACATGCTGGAGGCCGAGCTGGGGCTGAATGTGGTGATGGACAATGACGCCAATGTCGCCGCACTCGGCGAGTTCCGCTACGGGGCGGGCAGAGGCACCCGGCATCTGGTCATGTTCACTCTCGGCACGGGCATCGGCGGAGGCATCATCATCGAAGGCGAGGTTCTGCGCGGAGCGACGGGCGGTGCGGCCGAGGTGGGGCACATCATTATCGCCGACGGCGCGGGCAGCAGCGCCAATGGAGCGCATGGCCGCCTGGAATCACTGGCGGGCCGCGATCCGATCGTCGAGCGCTGCACCCTGAAAATGGAGTCGGGCCGAGACACAATTCTCTGGCGGCACATCGAAGACTCCGACGCGCTTCAGCAGCACATCACGCCGAAGCTGATCGATGATGCGGCGGAGGAGGGCGATGCCCTGGCCATCGAAGTAATGCAGGAGATTGGCCACTACGTCGGGCTTGGCATCACCAACATGGTCAACGTCTTCAATCCGGAGGTCGTGGTGATTGGCGGCAAGATATCCCGCTCGAAGACCCTGTTCGCCACCGCCCTGCGCACTGCCAAAGCGACCGCCGTCGGCTCCATTCTCGCCTCCGCGAAGATCGTCCACGCCGAACTCGGAGACGACGCCGGAATCATGGGCGCGGCAGAGCTAGCGTGGCGCGAAGCGGATCGAAAGTAGGAACCTCTCTTGCCAAAAATAGAGCAGAGCGTCCTCATCGACGCGCCAATAGAGCATGTGTACAGTGTCGCCCGCGACGTCGAGGCGTTCCCGGAGTTCATGCAGGACTTGCGCTCGTTGACACTGACGGAGCGCAGCGCCGACGGCTCCCGCACCGTTACTGATTGGGTCGGCCTCATCCGCGAGTTCAAAATGACCATCAAGTGGACGCAGGAGGATCTCTGGGACGAGGCTGCGCACCGCGATGTGTTCAAAATGCTGCACGGAGACATGGACAGCATGTCTGGCGTCTGGCAGTTCACATCGGAGGGTGAGAGCGCGACACGCTTCGACTCGTCCGTCGAGTACGAGTACAATGTCGCTCTCATCGGCCCTATGGTGAAGAACCTCATCAGGAAGAAAATGACCGACAATCTCCAGGCCACGCTGACGGCCATCAAGCTTAAATCCGAAGAGAAGGGGCAGTAATTTTAATGTCGAATGCAATGCCGATGCAGCCGTTCGGCCCGGACGGCGTGCCCGTGTCGCGAATCGCGCTGGGGTGCATGGGGCTGGCGGGAACCTGGAATCCGGCGGAGATAGGGGACGAGCATCGCCGTAAGGCAATAGCCGCCTACGAGGCCGCGCTGGAGGAGGGGATCACCTTCTTCGATCATGCCGACATCTATGGGGGGACTGGCTGCGAGTCGATTTTCAAGGACTGCCTCGCGGCGGTTCCTGGCAGCCGGGAGAAAATTTACATCGCAACCAAGGTAGGGATACGATCAGGCTACTACGAGCACTCACCCAACTACATTCGGAGCAGCATCGAGGGCTCCCTTACGCGGATGGGCACGGACTACGTCGATCTCTACCAGCTTCACCGCCCTGACCCGCTGTCGCATCCGGAGGAGACCGCAGAAGTACTGGACGAGCTGGTAGAGTCTGGCAAAGTGAGAGCAATCGGGGTTTCAAACTACTACCCGCATCAGTTGCTTGCGCTTCAGCGCTACCTGAACGTCCCAATCGCCTCCAACCAGATTTC
>JANXLO010000180.1 GCA_025355115.1 Chthonomonadaceae bacterium | reverse complement strand
CCGTGCAGCATCATCACTTCATGGTTATCGTAAACCTGTTGGGCCTCCCACTGCGGAGGCAACTGCTCGAACAAAAGGGCATGCGCTGGGCCTACACTCACTGTCGGAGGGATTAGGCCGAGGCGCACTGCGACACGGTGGTGATGACTGTCCACTGGCAATGCTGCCCGTCGCAATCGACTGAACGCCAGCACTGCTGCGCTAGTTTTCGGACCGACTCCAGGCAACGTTTGAAGCCATTTGCGCGCCTCGTCGGAAGGCATGGCTTCCAGAAAATCCAGCGACAAACTTCCGCGCTGCTCGGTGATTATCCGCAAGATTTCCTGTAAACGCGGAGCCTTCTGTTCCGGCCAGGTACACGCCGCGAGGCTCTCCTGAACCTCGGCAGTCGGTGCATCCCGAACGGCTTCCCACTTCGGAAATCGTTCGCGCAACTGCCGGAAGGCGCGTCCGGAATCGGCGTTGCGCGTTCGGTGCGACAGCAGGGAGGAGACCAACTCACTTAAGGGATCCAGTTCATGGAAATAGGCGATCGGGCATCTATATTCGGCGCAAAGAAGTTTGTGTACATGCAATGCTTTTGCCCGTAAGGCTTCTGCTTCGGGAGCAGCGTAGATCGCACCCTCCTCAGTTTCCAGCTTCTGCAAAGTGACACCATCCCCTTCACTGTCTTTCTGCTATGGGATCGTACTCTGTGAACGCCTTGTTCCCACGAAAACCATGATGAAGGCGATGTTCGAGCAAAAAGGCCGATGAACGAAACGAGGCAAGATAGTGCGTTGCAATTGAGGACAGCACCGGTTGGCTGGCTGGATCGTCCCCGGTGTTGCGGTCTGGACAAATTTGGCAGATGTTTGACAGCAGAAGTTATATCGGAGTTGTGGCCTCTGTTTGAATGAGGTATCTGCGGCTCATGGCCAACATTGATTAGGTGGCAGAGAAGAGAGAGCACATAGGAGACTGCCAATATCAACTCAAGGATGTAAATCGATCGTAAACAGACTCGCCTCCGTCTCTAATCTGAAACTGAAGAGGTGTGAAAAAAGTTCTCTCCACACCTCTTTAGCTTTTGCGCACTGCATGCCCTGGTCTATCCTCCCAAGCGCTCGAAGTCTCCGATCTGTCCCCGAATGACGTCGAGGCTGGAGCGCCAGAAATCAATGGTCTGGATGTCGATGCCGAAGCGGTTGGCTAGGGTGACAGCGTCTGCAAGTCCTGTTGAGGAGAGGAAGTTGTCGTAGTCTGCGCGGAAGGCATCGGGAGCCGCTTTGTAGCGGGCGTAGAGGCCGAGGCCGAAGAGTAGGCCGAAGGTGTAGGGGTAGTTGTAGAAGGTAGGGCCGTAGTAGTGGCCCTTCACCGCCCACATGTAGGGGTGGAGGGGGGTTACAGAGTCGCCGTAGGTCTGCTTCTGTGCGTCCAGCATCAGCGCGTTGAATTCGGCGACGGTGAGGTCGCGCTCCCCGCGCTTGGCGAAGACGCTCTGCTCGAAGAGGAAGCGCGAGTGGATGTCCACGACGACGCCAAGGTTGCGCTCAAGGACGGTGTCGAGCAGGGCGATTCGCTCCTCCTTGCCTGCGCTCTCGAGGGCTGCATCGAAAGCCAGGGTTTCGCAGAAGATGCTGGCCGTCTCCGCCAACGTGCTCGGAGTGCCCCGTTGCATGGGAGTGCGATGCGCCAGATTGCGATTGTGGTAGGCGTGGCCAAGCTCATGAGCCAGTGTGCTTACGCCCATGAACGAGCCGTCGTAGTTCAGCATGACTCGGGACTCACCGGGCCGGACGCCCATGCAGAACGCACCGCCGCGCTTGCCGACGCGCGGCTCCGCATCGATCCAGCCTAGCGCGAAGCTCTCGGCAGCAAAATCGCTGAGGCTCTTGGAGTAGAGCGCGAAATTCTGTCGGATGAAATCACAGGCTTCATCCCACTTCCACAAATGCGTGGTCGCCCCGATGGGAGCGTTGACATCGTACCAGGCCAGCTTATCGAGCTTCAGAGCACGCGCTTTGGCGGCGAGGTAGCGTCGAAAATCAGGAAAAGACTCCGCGCAGGCAGCCTGCATCGCTTCGAGAGTTGCGCGGTCGATGCCGTTGGCGAAAAGCGTTGGCTCCGCATCGTCCGAGAAGTTGCGCCTTTTCCGGACTACCTGCTGATAGCCCTTCACGCCATTGAGGGCGGCGGCGAGAGAGATAGCGTTCTGCTCCCAGACTTTGAGCTCGGCCTCGAAAGCCGCTTTACGGACATCGCGGTCCGGGTCGGAGGCAAGCGCACGTGCGGAGCTCATCGGCAGAGTCTTCTTCTCGCCGCGCACCGGAATCGTCACCGTCAGCAGGGCTGTAAGATTGCCGTGCAACTTCGCCCAGCCTGTGATGCCTGCCGGGCCTAACTCCGCCGCGAGCGACTCCTCGCTCTCCGACATCTGATGCTCCGCCAGATAGACCGCCCGGCGAACCTGATACTCATGCACACGAGCCGTCTCGGACGCGGCGAGAAGGGCCTCCACATCAGTCGAGCCCACCCATGCAGCGTAGCGTGTGGAAAGCTGATTGATGCGCACCATGTGCGTGCTGAGCTCCGACTCCTTCGACCTCGCGGCATCGTTCTTCGCATCGGTGCTGGTAAAGCTGCTGATATAGGCTCCAAGAATTCGGAGCTGTTCCAGCAGTGCGTTCATTCGGGCCGTTACCTGGTCGTACGCCGCGACGAACGCGGCATCCGCTTCAACGCGGTCTCGCCTGCGCACGTTGTGCAGGTCGCAGAGAGCGTTCAAATCTGAAATCCCATTCAGGCCAGCAGAAAATTCATGCGTGAACTCCTCGGAGTCAAGAGAGGGGAACACGCTGGTCATATTCCAATGCGGCAAACCGATCAGTCCATCGCTCACAATCGCTCTCCTTCGCTCAGCAGTATCCTCCCTTTCTTCGCCGCTGCCAGTGGCCATTCCTGCGTACAGAGAAGGAATCGCCTTGAAATGCGCCGAATTTGCGGGGAAGAATTGAGCCTGAACTGTGTTGTGGTGGAGTCAGAATGATGCTGTTTCGGGGCGCGCCTGCTAACCGAATAACGCGGCTGTTTGCGAGTCTGGTCGTCGTGGCCATGGGCGCGCCACTGATCGTTTTCCGTAATACAACACTGCTGCTAATGGGGCTTGCGTTTTGTGCGATCGGTTTAGGCGCGGCCGCGTGGCAGGGGATTCAGATGTGGCGCGAGCGGCCAGACCCGTACGATTTGACCCGGCTTTGGGATGACCCGCCCCTGGAGCCGGAGGAAACCAATCACGTGCGAGACATGATCTACTGTCACCGGTGCGGATCCTCGATGTCCGAAGTGCACTCGGTCTGCCCGCAGTGCGGCTCTCCACTTGGCAGCTAAATGCCTTTGAGCTTAGGATCGACCTGGATGACAGGCAAAAAAGCATTTTCGTCCGGAAGACGTTCGCCGTTTTTAATGCCAGGGAGACC
>JANXLO010000149.1 GCA_025355115.1 Chthonomonadaceae bacterium | reverse complement strand
ACCTCGACGCCGAGCGGCTTGAGTCGAGTGGCGAGGAAGAGGGCTGTAGTCTGGCCTTCGGTCGTGGGGTTCAGGGCCAGGATAACCTCCTGGATTCCGTCCGCAACACGAGGAAACATCTCGCGAATCTTCAGCATATCGGGCGTCACGTTGTCCATCGGGGAGATGAGGCCCTGAAGGACATGGTATAGCCCCTTATAGTCATTGGTCTTTTCGATGGCGATCAGATCGCGTGTCTCGGCGACGATGCAGAGCTGCGTCGGGTCGCGCCTCGGGTCGCGGCAGACCTCACACAAGTCCTCGTCCGTGAAATTCGAGCAGACTTTACAGAGCCGGATCGTCTCCTTGACGGCTGATATGGCCTCTGAGAGCTGCCGCGCCTCCTCCTTGGTCTGCCGAAGGATATGGAACGCCATCCGCTGCGCCGACTTCGGACCGATTCCCGGCAGGCGTTCCAGTTCCGCTACGAGCCGCGCAAGCGGTTTCGCATAGTGAAGCATGAGCAGTTTCTTCCTCGATTGTCTGCTGAAAGCGCGGAGAACGGAGCGGCCGGGCTGCGCCCAGGCATCAATTAACCGAGCAGTCCGGCAGGCAGGTTCAAGCCCTCCAGGGGGCCAGTAATCTCCTTCATCCGCGCCTCCTGCTGGCTGCTGGCGCGTGTGGAGGCGTCCTTGGCGGCTGTTATAATCAGATCTTCCAGCAACTCGACGTCAGCAGGATCGGCCACGGACGGATTGATTTTAAGGCCGACGAGGTGACCCAGCCCGTTGACCGTGACCGTCACCATGCCGCCCGCTGCGTTCGCCTCGATCCGCATGTTGGGAAGGTCGTCCTGCAGCTTAGCCGCATCGTCCTGCATTCTCTTCGCCGACTCCATCAATTTGGAAAGGTCGCCCAACCCGCCGGGCATACCTGGCAGTTTTCTCATGTATGAACCTCCTTACTCTGCGCTCTACTCTATATATGCTTGAAAAATCACATCGGTTCCGAACTGATGAGCTCGCCCTGGAAGATCGCCATCGCGTCGGACAGCAGGGTGGATTCCTGTGCCGGGGCAGGCAGGGGCTTGGGAGCGGGGGGCAGCACGGCGGCTGGCGGGGAGCCATTGGCTTCGTCTGAACTGCTGCGAGGGGCAGAAAATTCCGAGGATGCCATCGTCAGCGAGGTGAAATCTGCGATCGGAGGCGAAGACTTCGGCGCGATCGGCTCGTCGAGCAGGGCTCCCATCATCGTGGGAGCGGGGTTGTTGACGAGGATCGGATCCGATACGCTAGAGGTCTGGGTATTCAGGACGCAGCGAATCTTGTAGCCTTCGGTGTTCAGGGTCTTGTTGATGATCTGCTCGACCCGCTCACGGCCCTTCTCGTTGTTCTGGATGCGGTCACGGGCGAACGAATCGACGAAAGACAGAATCATGAATCGGCGCTCGAGGCCGGTCACCTCGGCGTTTTTCAGGAAAGGGTGCCCTGCCGGAAGAGACTTCTCCATCGCCTTCAGAATGCGCGGCCAGGCGCGCTGGAGCACTTCCAGTGTCATCTCTTCGGCGAACCGAGTCTCCGGAGCGGCAGCGGCTTCCGGTGCTGGGGCCGACCGCACATCGGGCGCAGGCGCGACTACGGTGGGCGCGTGTGCCGTGAGCGGCGCGAATAGCGGCTCCTCTTGCGCCTCCGGCTCGACGACGGCCCGATCTATGTAGAGATGATTGGCGGCGGGCGGGACAGGCTTCGGCACCGGGACAGGCGCGACGGAGAGCGGAGCGTCGGATGGGTACTGAATGGCGGGACGAGCAGGCCGGGCGGCAGGAGACTCCTGAACGGGGGGAGACGGCAGTCCACCGCCCTTCGAGACGGTAAGCAGACGAAGCAGCGATCCCTCAAGAAGCCAGCGGTGCTGATTGGTGAAGCGGATTTCACGCTCCGCGCTTGAGAGAACGCCCATCATCGCCAGCAGCGTTACAGGGTCGAACAGCGCGGCCTGCGGGCTCAGCAGGGCCAGCCGATCCGCGCCCAGCTCCTCTGCAGCCGTCTGCTTCGCTCCGGCTGAGATGAGCATGAGGTCGCGCAGGTGCCCCTGCAATGCGGTAAGCAACTGGCGGGCGTCCTTGCCGCTGTCGATGAGCTCACCGGCGACCGTCAGCGTCTCGTCCCAGCAGCCTCGCGCCAGAATCTCCGTCACTCGCGCCAGCGTCTCCTGCCCTACGGTTCCGAGGGCGCGCTGGACTGTCGCAGCGGTAATATGATTGTCGGAGTAGGCGAGCACCTGCTCCAGCAGGGAGAGCGCATCCCGCCAGGAGCCCTCTGCCGCTCGGGCGATGGACTGAATCGCCTCCGCCTCCGCCGTATAGCCCTCCGCGGTGATGACCTTGGAGACGGAGGCGGTAAGGTCGTTCAGCCCGCCGCGTTTGAACTGAAACATCTGGCAGCGAGAACGAATGGTGATCGGGACTTTGTGAAATTCGGTGGTGGCGAGGACGAAGATGACGTGAGCGGGCGGCTCCTCCAGCGTCTTTAGCAGCGCGTCGAAGGCCTTCGCGGAGAGGTCGTGCACCTCGTCGATAATGTAGACCTTGTATCGCGCCTCGGTCGGCATGTACTGGACGTTTTCGATGATCTTCGCGCGGACATCGTCGATGCCCGTCTCAGAGGCCGCATCCATCTCGATGACGTCCATGCACCGGCCCTCGCGAATGCTAACGCATAGGCTGCAGACTCCGCAGGGCTCCGGGTTGGGTCCGTCTGTCGCGACACAGTTGAGCGCCAGCGCAAGCAGTCGCGCCGTCGAAGTCTTGCCGCAGCCGCGTGCGCCGTGGAACAGGTAGGCGTGCGCTATCCTTCCGGAGCGAATGGCGTTCTGGAGCGTGGTCGTGACCGCGTCCTGGCCCATCAGCTCCTCGAAGGATTGCGAGCGATATTTGCGATAGAGGGCGACGTATGCCATGCGTTGTTTTGAAGGAAGAGCAAGTGAGAGAAAGTGAAGAAGGGATGAGGGAGGGCTTGCCCTCGAACTCATCCCCTCTCTATTCGATGCTTTATACGACGCTCAGAGCCGGGTTGAAGAACGCACGCGGAGGTCAAACTTAGTGATGCTTTCTTCCGAATCTGACACGGTTCGTCAGCCCGCCACTGCGCCTGACCCGGCTCTCAACGCCGCATAAAGCTCAGATGCTATTATACCAAATCCTGACGCGAATCGCAACTGCCTCTTTTTCACGGATGGCGCGGTCGCTACCCCTTCAGGTCGACCGTATAGGTGAAGGTCGTCTTGGAGGCGGCGGGAACGCGGATTTTCCACTGGGCCAACTCTGAGTTAAGCGTCTCGTGCTTCTGCGGCTCCTGAATCATTTTCCAGCCGCCGCTGAAGCTCTGGACGATTCGGATTTCGACCTCTTTCGGCTTCTCGTTGTGCAGAGTGACCTCGATCGTCTTGCGGATCGTGCGCTTGTCGATGCGCTGCGACTTGAGGGTACGCCACTCCGTGAAGAGATCGAATGCGCGGGAGAGCGTAAGGTTGACGCGCTCTCCTGTGGGCGTGTCCGCTATGGTAGCCGCGCCGATGTAGCGGAGCGTTCCGGCGGCGTCTGGCTCATAGAGGCGGACGGCCCCGGCAGGCAATGGAGCCCCCAGGCCGTCCTTCTCGGAGTTGGTGAACTTCATTGCCACGGCGACCTCAGAGCGCTGTTTCGGCCCGGCCCCGCTGTTCCAGCGGTCGTAGTCCCAGCTGGAAAGCCCCGGCATGGCTGCGCTGTAGTCCTTGATCGTCGGCACATCTTTGCCCGAGAGCATCAGCAGTCGGTTCATCTGCTCCTGCACGACCGTCGTCGGCTTTGCGATGCCGTAGGCGTGGAAGTCCCCGACTGCCTGCGGCTGGGCGCTGGACAAGCTCGGAGAGGATATCGGCACCACACTGCGAGCTTTGCTCTGCGCCAATTGTCCGTCAAAGTATCCTCCTCTGCTCTCCGCGTCCATTGCACGGCCATTGGCGGCGACTACGGCGCGGTTCGGGGAGCCTGCCACCAAGGTGACCTTCGCGTTCGGATAGTCCGCCCCGGTGCGGTTCGTCACCGTCGCCCAGCACTCGAGAGCGATGGTATCCTGTTTCGCATCGACCGTCGCCACGTAGTCTGCTGTCCAGGAGAGCCCTCGCGTCAAGTAACCGACGTTCAGGGTGGCGCTCTGCGTGGCGGGGCTGTCGGCCTGCACGGAGAGCTGCGGGATCGTCACGATGTCCGCGTCCGTTGG
>JANXLO010000087.1 GCA_025355115.1 Chthonomonadaceae bacterium | reverse complement strand
TGGACCTCTGTCGAATCTATAGTCAGTGCGTTAAGGGGCGTCGCTTCGCGGTATGCTATACACAGCAAATGAAGCGAGGAAACCCATGAGCACCGTACGCAAGTCTTACACCGCAGAGTTCAAACGTGAAGCCGTCCGACTGGCAAAGGAGCGAGGAAACATCGCCGCTGCCGCACGAGACCTGGGCGTCAGCGATACCAGTTTGGAAAACTGGAAAAGACAACTGGAGCAGAAGCCCGAAAATGCCTTCCCAGGAAACGGCAACCCGCACGACAAGGAAACCGCTCAACTCCAGCGCGAACTCAAGCGCCTCAAGGAGGAGAACGAAATCCTAAAAAAGGCTGTGGGTATCTTCACTGCCCGCCCCCAGTGAGATACCCATTCATCCAAGAGCAACAGCAACACTTTTCTCTGTCAGCCTTGTGCCGGGCGATGCAAGTGGGCCGCAGCGGCTTCTACGCCTGGCGAAAACGCGCAAAGAGTGAGCGCCAAAAACAAAACGAGACACTCACCGAGCAGATCCAGGTCGCCTACGAGGAGAGCGACGGGACTTATGGCAGTCCCCGCATCTACTCCGACCTTAAAGAAGCGGACATTCCATGCAGTCAGAAGAGGATCGCACGCCTCATGCGCCTGCACCACCTGAGTGCCGTGCTTCCCAAGCGCTTTGTCGTCACCACCGACAGCGACCATGCAATGCCCATCGCAGAGAACCTGCTCGCCCGCATCTTCGAGGCGGAAAACCCCGACACCCGCTGGACGGCCGACATCACTTACCTCTGGACCAGTCAAGGATGGCTGTATCTGGCGGTGATTCTGGACCTGTTCTCTCGTCGGATCGTAGGCTGGGCGATGGACCAGACGATCGATCGCACTCTGGTTCTCTCGGCTCTGGACATGGCAATTGTGGGCAGAAAACCCACCTCCGATCTGCTTTGCCATAGCGATCGCGGGAGCCAATACGCCAGCGGTGACTACCAGAAACGGCTCAAGGAAGTCGGGATCGTGTGCAGCATGAGCCGCCGTGGCAACTGCTGGGACAACGCTCCGACGGAGAGTTTCTTTGCCACTCTCAAGAAAGAGATGGTCTACCGCACCCGATTTGAGACCAGAGAGCAAGCCAGAAGCGCGGTCTTTCGGTGGATCGAAGTCTGGTATAACCGCAAGCGCCGTCACTCCACGCTGGGCTATATCAGTCCCGAAGCGTTCGAGCGAAAACACCAACACCAGCAAGCCGCCGCGATTGCCGCTCAGGCTTCTTTCCTCTCGGAACCCTCACGTGATGGTTCAGGAGTGCTCCATGCCGCAGCCGCGTAAATATGAAACCCGTGCTCAGCAGCAGTCGGCCTACCGTCAACGCCGGATCGCCTCAGAGAAGGAGTTGCTTTCTCAAAAGGGTTTGCCTGCCTTACCGGCCATTCCGACGATGCCGGGGAATGCTCGGTGAAGCGCGATGATCGCCCAGGCGCACCTGCTTCTTTCGGAGGCAGTCGTCGAGATGCAAAGCTACCACGACGATCGCTCTCAAGAGTGGCAGGACAGCGCCAAGGCGGAGGATCTGTTGGCAAAGCTAGAGCATCTTCAGGAAACGATGGATCAACTTCAGGGCAGCGAGTAATCTCCAGACCCTTTGACATACAGACAAAGTGACATTCAAACCAGCAATCAGCGCAACGCGATAACCACTTAACCTACTGTCTGTGAAATCGGGGGAGGACTATAGTCTGACTTTTCTGGGTTTGCTTTATATTGTTTGGAGTTGTTTGAATTGACTTTTCGGGCGAGCGTTGACTTACGCCCTCTCGGTTTCCCCCGCCTCCCGCCGCTTGTTAGCATCAAATTTCTTGACCTTAAATCTTTGATCTGAGAGGGTTTTAGGGCAGGAGTTGAGCCAATACCTGTTTATCTGTTATCGAGGCCTCACAGGGGCTTTAATTGCAACTTTATGGCTGGCAGCTATGTCAATGACACCAGCGAGGGAATTGAGGCGAGTGAATAAAATTGAAACAGTTGCTGATTACATCGACGTTGGGGACTTAGAAGCTATTAAATCTAAATTGGTCGCTATTCACGTACGAAGGTTTTTAGGTCGAAGATGTGGCTTGATGAGCCTATAGACCTAATAGCCTGGGCAGCGCGGAATTTATTTGCTGATGGCTGGTGATGTATCTTCGCCTGATTGAACCTGAACAGAGTCAATACCATCTTCCCTGCATCTGGCACGAACCAGAGCAATTTTCGCCGATGAATGAATTCTTCGTTCAGTATTTTGGCGACCGCTGTAAATGATAATTTATCAGTGCAATTAAGTTCCACTGCCCGAGCGATAGCCTGCTCTTTGGATTCTGACAGCTCGGGCGGACAATCGCGGCCTATGGCTGTCTGTATCCTGCTGAAAGGAACTTTGCCAGAAAGAACATTTCTCCACCCGTTTGCATGAACTATTATGCTTTCCACAGAGGAGGCATAAAAGGGCTTCGAATGCCAACGAAGTATGAAATGGCATTCGACCAATCAAAGGGCATCCTTCCTCTGGCCATATACATCCTGATATGTCAGCAGAGGAATGGGTGCAAGTCTAATTTGTGGTATCAGAAGGGCATCGGCGACAACAAGGCGAATTGTGGCTCACACTCTTGGCTTTGAAAGGATGCCACCCCATGGACCGAGAAGCTCTTCGCCGTCGCCTCAAATCGCAGATGGATCAGTTGGTAGACGAACTCTTCGCCGCAGACAATCCTCCCAAGACTATCGATGATATTGAGGAAGCCGCCCTGCGTCTGCGCGACAAAGCAGGTCAGCGTGTCGCCAAGGAATTGACGCAGGCGGCGGCAGCCGAGGCGCAAGAGAAAGAAGAGGCCGCCAGGAAAATCGCCTGCTCCTGTGGACGCTGGGCACGCCATCGAGGAGAGCGATGGCGCGATGTGGTCACGATGGCAGGACGCTTACGTGTGCGACGCAGTTACTTCTATTGTCGGCTCTGTGACGCGGGATACTGTCCGGCAGATACCTCCCTCGGGCTGTCGGGAGGGCCTTTCACCCGGCGTGTGCAGCAACAGGTCGTTCGCCTGGATGCTCTGCTTCCCTACGAGAAAGCGGTCGATCTCTTGTTTGACCTCACCGGCGTATCGGTCAGCGCCAAGGAAGCTCAGCGGCTCCTTGCGCGTGCGGACGCCGTGGTGGAAAGCTATCAGGAGGGGCGCTGGGAAGCGGCTGCCGCCGATCTTTTGGGAGGCAAAGCCGCCCCGGACGTGCTTTATCTGTTGGCCGACGGAGTTCAAACGCCGATCAAAGGGGGCTGGCGGGAGATGAAGATAGGAGTAGCCCGGCGGTTTGGGCCGGGAGGGAAGCTATTGGGTCCGACACGCTATGTCAGTCATCTCGGAGAAGCAGAACCTTTCGGCTGGTTGTGGTCAGGGTTGGCCGAAGGAGCGGGAGCGGCACGTGCTCGGCTGTTGGTGGTGCTGGGAGACGGGGCACGTTGGATCTGGAATCAGACCGAGTTGCACTTTCCGGATGCTATCCAGATCTTGGATCTGTGGCATGCGACAGAGCGTTTGTGGGAAGTGGCTCGCTTGGCATTTTCGGAGGAGAGTGCGCGGCAGGCATGGGTGTCGGAGCGTCATGGGGAGTTATGCAAGTACGAGACGGAGACTTTGCTTTGGGAGTTGGCAGCGCTTGGGGAAGCGTATCCAGCGGCTCGTGAGAAGGCGTTGGAGACGAGAGGTTACTATCAGAACAACCGTGAGCGGATGAACTATCCCCATTATTTGGAGTTGGGTTTGCAGGTGGGGAGCGGAGCGGTGGAAAGTGGTTGCAAGCAAGTAGTGACCCAACGGCTCAAAGGAGCGGGAATGCGCTGGTGCGAGGCGGGTGCTCAGACGGTGGCTCGGCTGCGTTGTCTGCTTTTGGGAGGCGAATGGCACCAGTTTGTTCGCCATTGGAACCAGCCGAACATAGCGCAGGCGTTCTAATACCATTTCCCAGACTTGCACCCTTTCCAGAGCTTTACATCGAAAGGATCGGCTCACACCACGCCTTTTCGTTTAAATTCATTCGGGGCCGAAAGTCTTGTTGGGCGCTGGCCTGCATAGCAGAGTTCAGGTACCGTACCAGGTGTCCGACTGTATAGAGTGGGCATGGGGGCTCCAAAAATTTCACATCGATATTACAACGGTCAGAGAGCATCTCTATCAGATCGTTCATATTTATTCCAGTGAACCCATCAATGCCATATATTTTATGGAGCGAGTCCGTGTCTCGCACCGGCAAGTTGGCAACCATCGCAATCTCTTCCGAGAGCATTTTGTAAACATTGTGCAGGATAGACGCTGAAACGGAACCGTCCAGAAATGATCTTTGGAAATCATCGAAGTTTTCGGATGCGCGCTGTGCTTTGACGCGCTTCTGGAACAGGATAACGTGAAGGGCGCGTGCGCTCATCAACGCAAGAACGAGGACCATTACGACGGAGATTGCAGCTAGATAGCTCGTTATTGTTAATATAAACATTTTGATTTACTCTTGCGACTTTGTAAGTACTATACCTGAACCATACGTCTCCATGATTCAGCGCACCAAGCCCCTACGCCATGCTTATGCTGCACATCCGACTGACTACGGTCTTCAGAGGTTCCTGCGATTATCCGGGCAGATCGCGCATAAGGCCGGAAAATTGCTTTCTATCCCATTGTTTCCGCGTATGCTAACACGCTTACGGAGCGGCCCGCTGAAGCCCCATGCTAATATTGTACATGAGGCACCCCCTGGCGGGCATCTGCGAAATGGCATATTTTGTTCCATTTTATACTTGCGTATCTAGACTACCCAGGCGGTTGTCGGTTGTGACAACTTCTTCTGCTTGCCCGCGTACTGAAAGATTTAATAGGTTATGGGTTGTGCTCGTTTCTTGAGAGGAGGATACGGCAGAGTGATGATGCACCCCCCTCTTCTGTATGGCCGATGAATGGCTGCAGCACGACTATGGAGGCTCGAACCTGCCCCGAAAACGACGTGGGCCACGGGAGGACGAGTTTGCTGACAGCGAGGTCCTCACGAGGTAGGGCTACGCTATCCGGTGACAACTCGATTGCCTCCTTCTTGTAGCCGTGCCTCTG
>JANXLO010000077.1 GCA_025355115.1 Chthonomonadaceae bacterium | reverse complement strand
CGAGCAGGCGGCTAGGAATGCCGGTGTGAGTGTGTCGGTGCCCTTCACCCCGGGAAGAACTGATGCGTCGCAGGAGCAGACCGATGTGGAGTCCTTTGCCGTCATGGAGTTGAAGACGGATGGGTTCCGCAATTTCAACTCATCGCCAATGGCAGAGGACTTTCTGGTTGACAAAGCGCAGTTGCTGACGTTGACGGCGCCTGAGATGACAGTGCTGGTGGGCGGGATGCGTGCGCTGAACACGAACTCTGACCAATCCAAGCATGGGGTTTTTACGAACAGACCGGAGGCGCTCACCAATGACTTCTTCGTCAATCTGCTCGATCTAGGAACAACCTGGAGTGCGACATCGGAGACGGGTGACTTGTTCGAAGGCCGAGATCGGGCTACCGGAGCGGTCAAATGGACGGGAACTCGCGTCGATCTGATCTTCGGCTCGAACTCCGAGTTGAGGGCAATCGCGGAAGTCTATGGATGGGCTGGTTCGCAGGAGAAGTTCGTTCATGACTTCGTGGCGGCATGGGTCAAGGTGATGAACTTGGATCGCTTCGATCTCACTTGATTTGATCTCGCAACACCGCGAGTTACCAACATCGATACTTCTGGGCCAGGTCACGTTTTGTGCCTGGCCCTTTGTATTCAGGGTGAGTCTGCCCATTTGACGTGGCCGTCGATGTAGATGACGGCTCGGCCTTGCGGGCCATCCACGTAGCCGAGGACTGTCTGGGCAGGGGAGGCAATGCCCGCTAGCGCGCCGCCCTGGAAGGCATAGGTGAATCCTTCGAACGAGCTGTTGTTGGCTAGGTAGGGAGAGAGCTTATCCTGTATGCCGTCCTGTCCGGGAAGGATCTCATCGTTGTCCTGAGAGTACATTAGCGTCGCAAGGCCAAACTGCTTGGCGCGGGAGATCGCTATGGCCTTTTCCGCTGCATGTCGCAGCGTCAGATAGTCCAGCTTGTTCATTTTAACGATTGGAGTGAACCATACTGCGTTTTGTGAGCCGTATACGACACCATCTCCACCCGGAAGCAGTGCGGCATCTTTGCCGTCCGCAACGATGAGGGCATGCGTCTTCTCACTTTTGACTCCACTTTCCAGCCAGATCGGGTGTACGCGCTCCGTCGAGTCGTCCTGCGACACATTCTGCTGTCGACCTGCCAGATGAAACGGGAGGACGCGCGAGGTGATAGGGTGGGGTTGGAACCAGTCCGGCTCCTTTGTAAGCAGTTGCGTCTGGCCGGTAAGCCTACTAATTTTGTAGAACTTTGACGCGACTGGAGGGTCTGCTCTATTGGTGACGGAGAGAATGGGGCTACCTGTCTCGTCCCACTTTACGCTGATGGGAGCATCCTGCATGGCTTGGATTTTTGGACCGAGGCGTCCGTTGGCATGGATGAGGGTAAAGCTTGGGCTCTGGTTCGGGCCTGATGCGGTCGTTTGTAGAACAGCCAGCGGAAGCAGAGGCGACATGTGTATATGTACGTCGTCGAAGTCGCCGGATGCCAACGGGACTGTCCGAGCGTGCTCACTATCGCGGTCGAGGAGCAGCAACTTCCAGTGATGCATGGACTGCTGGCCTTCGTTGAACGTCAACGTGTCTATGAGAGCGAAAAGTGACGCTGTGCCTTTCATCCACGCGGATAGGGTAACTGTGGTGAATGGCTGTGCGGAGCTCCACATCGATGTCACGTTGCGCGTCTCGGCGTTCCAGAAGAGCAGTTCCTGATCCGATTTCGGCATCGGAGGGGTTGGCTGTGCAATGGAAGGTATGTTGTTTGAGGCTATTCTGGTGGTCCTGCGCAGGAGCACCATGTTTTGGCTGCCCGGCGAAAGAGTCGTTCTATCGACTATTGGCCCTGCGATAAGCTCTGAGGGCAACGTAAGAAAAGCGGTTGTATCTGTCAGTACAGCACCGCTGAGAGGCCCTCCCTGTGCCTTCGAGGGGGGCGCCACTTGTATCAGTGCAGCCATCGTGACAAGAGCGGCCGCAGATCGCCTGATCGACCGCACAAGGTCTTCGGCTTGCGGACGAAGTTTCATATTTTGCCAAGTGGTTGTCATGTGCATTTCCTCGTTCCATAGCGGCGTAACCCAGTTGTCAAAGCGAGCATAGAGCTCCTCTGCCGAGAGATCGAAAGACAAGGAGCTAGCAGTAAA
>JANXLO010000076.1 GCA_025355115.1 Chthonomonadaceae bacterium | reverse complement strand
CCGATGGCTTCTTAGGGCCGACAATCGCAGAGGCCACGACAAGACCAACCGCTATTGCAGCAGCAAGAAGGATCATTACCAAAAGGGGTATATAGTTGCCCATAGAAACAGGTGCCTCCACAATGACCACATTGCGGCTTTGAACTTCACAAAATAAGGAGAAGGCAGCCCGCTCTCATCTCCCTCTGGAAGTACTGTGAAGTTTATCACAAACCCCGGCACGAAGTCAATGTCACCGGCGATCAGAGGGCACATTTTTGCTCAGATAGCTTCGAATATGTTTGACAGATGGGCGAATTCCGGGAGGGAGAGTGTTTCACCGCGACGGTTGCCATCGATTCCGGCTGCTTGGAGCAGAGCCTCCGCCTTCTCGCGGTCGTTGACTGTGAAACCAAGATCGTACGATGCGGGGGCGCGCATCAGGGCGTTGAGGAGGGTTTTTCGACGCTGACCGAATGCTGCCCGAATCATTCTGAACATTCGCTCCTCATTACCGACGGGGACAGTGCCGGGAAGGACAGGGTTCAGAGCGAGAATCGCGGAGCTTACTTCGGGAGAGGGGAGGAAGACTGTGGGCGGCACGGAGCCGATGAGCTCGACTGTAGCATGATACTGCACGAAGAGGGACATCGACCCGCATGCATCGGAGCCAGGCGCAGCTACTGCACGCTGCGCGAACTCATTCTGAACCAGCAGGACTATTCGTTGGATGAAGCGCTTGTTGTCGAGAAGGCACTCTAGCAGCGGTGACGTGATGTAGTAAGGTATATTCGCCACAATGGTGCCTGGCTTGCCTGAAAACGCTTTTTCGAACAGTGCGGGAAGGTCGATTTTGAGGAAATCGGAGTAGACGATATCGACGTTGGTGCATTCCCCGAGGACTTCCTTCAGGATAGGCTCGAGATGGAGGTCGATTTCAACCGCGGTCACATGGGCAGCGGCTTGGGAGAGGGCAAGCGTGAGGCCGCCTAGACCGGGGCCGATCTCCACGACAGGATCGTCGGGCGCGAGGTTAGCCGCCCGAACGATCTTGTCGAGAGTGTTGCGGTCACAGAGGAAGTTTTGTCCTAGTCGCTTCTGAGCACGGATGCCGTGCGCTCGAAGCAGGTCGCTGGCCTGTTTTGGTGAAGTAGGGTCTATCATACAGAGGCGCGAAGAACGACGGCGCAGTTTGCTCGCTTCGCTCCTCCTCCCTAGTCCAGAATGTGTACTCGCACGGCCTTCATGTTTTGAACGCCTTTGGCATCATGCTGCGAGTCGATGCCCAGGTCTATCCGGTTGCCTTTGATCGCACCGCCCGTATCAGCGGC